>JABXJS010000132.1 GCA_013538855.1 Herpetosiphonaceae bacterium | reverse complement strand
GTTAACACACGCTCCTCACGCCGTGGGCCGGGCCACGCCAGCCCGCCCGATCAGCGCCACGCCGATCCATTCCCCACCACCGCCGATCCGCTGCCGCCGCCGACACGGCCGCGCCAGCACCTGCGCCGACTCCGCAGCGCCACGACCGGCGCTCAACCACGGTGCGCCTTTTCCATAAAGCAGGCGTGGCCCAGCCCTAATGCTGCTGGCTGAACCACGCTGCACACCGCCGGCCAACGCGACCTACGGCGCGCTAGCGCCCGCTCGCATTGCGGGCAACGAGCGGCAGATAGACGCGCTGCGGCGGCTCGACCACGAACGGCCAGCTGATTGTAACCTGCTCGCCGCTGTCAGCAGCGCTGGCCTGCAGCGTCGCGCGGTACGTGCCAACCGGCAGCGTGGCGCTGTCCGGCGTGAAGCGCAGGCCAACCGTCGCCGTCTCGGTGATCGAGAGCGCGCTGGTGATCACGGCGCTGCTGCCGCTGATCAGCTGGCCTTGCGCATCGACGAGCTGCATGCTCGCGGCGCTGATCGGGCGGGTGAACGTGGCCCAGACCGCAGCAGGCATGCGCACGTGGTCGTCGCGGCGCGGCCAGCTGGCGCTAAGCTGGAGGCCGCTGGGCGTAATCGCGGCGCTGCTGTCGGCGCTCATGTTGCCGCTCAGGTCGTAGGCGGCCAGGCTCACGCTGTAGGTCTGGCCGACATCGAGGCCATAGATGGCGTACTGCTCTAGGCGACCATCGACGCGTGTCAACTCGCGGCCGTCCACGCTGATGCGATAGCCCTGCACATCCGGCTCGGCCGCCGCGCCATCCCAGGTCAGCAGCGCCGAGCCGTCGCCCTGGTCGGCCAGGGCCAAGCCCTGCGGCGGCGCAGGCGCGGTGGAGTCGACGATCAGCAGCGGCTGCTTGGCCGCGTAGGTCGCAACGTTGCGCCCATCATCGACGGCCATGGTCAGGGTATACGTGCCGCTAGGCAGCGCTGGCTGCCAGTCTAGCTCGCCGCTGAGCAGGGTGTTGGTCAGCGTGCGCTGCGACGTGATCAGGGTGCGCACGCCGGCCGCGTCAGTGGCGTAGATATCCAGCGCCAGGCCCGGCTGCTCATTGCGCGCCGACCAGCTCAGGTGCAGCGGCGTGCCAGCGCTGAGCGCGCGGGCGGCAGCGGTTTTCTCAGCAGTATCCAGACACACCGAGCTGGTGTCGCAGACATCAAAGCGCGCCACGCTCGGCGGCGGATCGTTGCCCCAGACCATCAACTCGTTGCCGTTCTGCGTGCTCAGCAGCCACGAGCCAAGCGCCTGATCGCTGGCTGGCAGCTCAACAGCATACGTGCGAATCGTATGATCGTCGGACTCGTAGACCAGCGTCTGCGTGAAGGGCACGCCGACCGGGCCTGCGATCTGCAGATTGGCTGGATCGAGACGGTTGGTTGTCGTAACCGCCTCGGCCACCGTCAGCTTAAGCGCCTGGTCGGTCACGTTGACCTCGTAGACGCTGCGGCCGCTCGCCGACTGGAGCGCGGCTAGGCGCGGGTCGCCGCGGTTGGCGGGCAGCACCGGCTCGTAGGCGTTCAGGTTTCTGCCAATATCGACGCTAACGCTTGGAATCAGCTGCACGAACACATAGATGTCGAAGCCAAAGATGCTGGCGTAGGCGCGCGCGCCCCACACCTTGCGCCCGTCGTGGTAGAACTTGCCAGCGTCGAGCTGGACCCGCGCCAGCGTGAAGTCAAACGGCGGCACGCACACAAAGGTGAAGCAGAACAGCGAGCCTTTCTTCAGGCCCACGTCCATGCCCAGCTTGCCATAGAAGGTGAAGTCGCCGTCGGAATCCTTGCCAAAGGCGATGTCGAGCGTGGCGCGGGCGATCTGCAGCTCATAGATCGCGCTCAGCGTGAACGAGCTAGAGGTGATGCGCGAGTACACCTCGCTGACCTTGATGCCCAGCAGCTTGGCGTTGGCATTGGTGGTCAGCTCGAAGGGCCGCGCCTTGATCTTGACCGAGCCTTCGGCGCTGAGCAGCGCGATGCCGTTGACCTCAAAGGCGAACGAGCCGCGCACGCCGAACTCCACCTCGAGCGAGCCGCTGGTCAGGTCGAAGCCACCCCACAGCTTGGTAATGAAAAAGCCAGTCTGGCCGATCGGAATGGCGCTGGTGGGAATCGTGCCCTCGAATGAGACATACACCTGGCGCAGCGCCACCGCGCCGGTGCTGGGCGTGTAGGCCAGCGTGAAGCTGCCCTCGACGGCGAAGGCCTGGAAGCCGAGCTTTGCGCCAGCCTTGATGGTATAGTCGCCGTTGGTGTCGCGTCGTAGCTCGGCCTGCGCGTTCTGGATGCCGATGGTGCCCATGCTGAAGTCGGGCAGCTTGAACTTGCCGCCGCGAATACTGAAGCCGGACGGCCCGCCGATCTCCAGGCCGTAGACGGAGATACCAGCTCCGCCCAAGGCGCTTGGCAGCGTCAGGCCCACGGTCTCGGCGGTGATGCGGTCGTCGAGGAAGCGTGGCTGATCTAGCTCTAGCTCCAGGCCCACCAGCTTGAAGCTGAAGTGGTCGATCGTGCCGCTGATGCGGCCGTCGCGCAGCGTCAGATGCGCGCCCACCGCCAGCGACGAGCCGCCGCCCAGCGCCTCGATCTTCTTGATCGTGGCGCGCGCCTGGATGGTAAAGGCGTAGTGGCCGCCGTCGTCTACGGACACGCTGGCGGCCATGTTGGTCAGGCTCAGCACATCGCCGAACGACTGGTCGGGGATGGGGAAGGTGCCGCTGACACCGCCAAGCTTGAGGCCGTTTTTGTCGATGCGCAGCCCGAGAATGCCGATGCGCCCACCGCCCCACTGCTGCGGCAGCGTCATGCTGGCCGCCTCGGCGGTAAAGGCATCGTCGGCATAGAGCATATTGGTGATCGTCAGGTTCATGCCCGCCACGGTCACGACCAGGCCAGGGATGGCGGCCTGGATATGGCCATTCTCCAGCGTCAGGCGCACATTGGCCACCACCGAGTTTTCGGTGTCGAGCTGGAAGGTGATGCGGCTGCTCAGCTCAACCTTCCAGTGCTGCTGCGCGCTGTCAAACACAAAGTCGCCCTTGAGCTGATCAAAGCGCACATTAGTGGCCGCCATGGCGTTGCCCGCCAGATAGTAGACCTGGTTGGTCTCGAAGTGCGCCCCCGCGCCGCCGATCTGCAGGTACGGGGCTTGGGTGCGCAGCACCACGTCGCGCAGCTCCAGCGTTGGCGCAGGATCGCCATCGGCGGCCCAGGCGGCGGGCAGCGCGTATGTGGCCTGCGTCACCGCTAGCTCGATGGCATGGTCAAGCGGGTTGCGGCGGAAGCTCAGGCCGTTGAGGTTGAGCCGGTTGCCGCCGATGGTCAGCGGCAGATGGTCGATGCTGCCGCTGAGGTCGCCGTTGGCGATGCGCAGCACCGTCTGCGCCTTGAGCACATCGCCGCCCTCGGACACGCGATGCAGGCCCAGCGTGCCGGTCAGCGCGACCTGATAGCGCAGCGGCTGGCCCTGCGGCGCGGCTAGCTCCAGCGCGGCACGAATCGCCGTGACCGTGATCACGCCGTCGCCAAGGCTGATGTCTGGCAGACCAAACTCAGCGCTGGCGCCGCCGAGGTGAATGCCGTGCTCGTCGATGCGCAGATCGCTGACCGTGGCCACCGCGCCGCCAAGATCGGCGGGCAGCGTCAGCGTCGCCAGCGTGGTTGTAAAGACGGAGTCGGCGTAGAACAGGCCCGGCGAGGTCAGGCGCGCGCCAGCGATCGGCACATTGAGGTCGCGAATCTGCGCGCTGACGTGGCCGTCGCGAATCTCCAGCCGCGCCCGCCCCAGCCGGGTGGTCTCGCTGCCCGCCTTGAGCGTCATGGTCGTGCTCATGGCCACCGACCACTCGGCCTCCGCGCCGCCAACGCCGAGCGGCGCGATGAACTCGCCCTCAATTTGATCGAAGCGCACAAAGGTGTCCGCTGTGGCGCTACCAGCCAGGTAGAAGGGCTGGCGCGTGGCGAAGCGCGCCCCGGCGCTGCCCAGGCGCACATACGGCGCGCTGGTGCTCAGCGCCACATTCTTGATGATCACCACCGGCGCGGTCAGCCCTGGCGGTGCCCACGCGTCGGGCATGCGGAACTCGCTATGCTCGGAGAAAATCTCGTACTGCCAGGCGAAGGTCGGCACAAAGCTCGCGCCTGGGCGGGCGAAGATGCGCCGCTCAAAGCGCACGCGCTTCAGCTTCAGATCGCGCCCGGCGACCTGGATGGCGATCTCCGGCAGGTTGCCCTGCAGGATGCCGTCGTCGATCTTCAGGCTAAAGCCGCTGATGTGCAGCTGACTGTTCTCGGGCAGGTTGTTGATCTCTAGGCTGCCGTTGAGGCCGATGGTGTAGCCGAGCGGCTGGCCGTCGCGGTACTTCAGCCCCAGCGTGCCCTGCAGATTGTTGAGCACCAGCGTGTGGCCGCCCAGGTCCACATCAGGCAGCGGGAACTGCACCTGCGCGCCGAAGTGCATGCCCAGCGCGCCTGCGCCATCGATCACCAGGTCGCTCAGCGTGAGGCTGGCGATGCCGTCGATGGTGTACTCGACGCTCGGCGCAACCAGGCCATCGCGGCTCACCTGAAGGTCGGCGCGCAGCACGCCACCGGCCAGGTTCAGCACGACCTGCGTGCTGCCCTGGGCGCTCACAGCGCCGTTGGGGCCGAGCACAAAGCCGACGGTCAGGCTCAGCGCCTCATTCTCTGGCAGATCGAGCGCCACAACGCCCTGGGCCAGCACCTGCGGCTCCAGCACGTTCAGCGTCAGCGTTGGCGTGAGCGCCAGCTGGCTGTCGCCAAGCATGGTGTACAGCGGCTCCACGCCGGGCAGGCCCAGCAGCGCGCCGCTGGCGGTATCGACCGTAAACGAACCGCGCAGCAGCGGCGTCGCGCCCTGCACAAAGTTGATCTGGCCGCTGGTGTGCAGCTGCTGATCCGCGCCCCACGTCAGGTCCGCGTCCAGCGCGTAGTACTTGCCGTCGTTGCCAGCGCTGACCGGGCCGATGATCACGTTGCCGTTGGCGGTGGTGATGCCGCCAGTGGTGCTGAAGTGCTCGGCCCAGATGCGCACCAAGCCCACGTCCTGCGCGCCGACCTCGTTGTCCAGGTTGGTCACGCTCACATCAACGGGATCGACGTTGGCGAAGCTCGCGTCGCTGCTCTGGGCCGCGCCAGTCAGCACCGTGTAGGCCACCGAGCCATCAAGCTCGGCGTCGTCCACACCGCTCACCGTCACCGTCTGCGGCGTGCTCCAGCTCAGCGGGGTGAAGGTCAGGCTGGCCGGGCTGACCGCGCCCTCGCTGGTGTCCGAGCTGCTGAGCGGCAGAGTCACGGCGGCGCTTGGCGCGGCGCTCAGCTTGACCGTGAACTGCGCGCTGCCGCCGTCCTCGCTGGTCACGAGGCCGCTGGTGGGTGCGATCACAAAGCCGGCGCTGTCGTTGTCCAGGTTGGTCACGCTCACATCGTCCGCATCAAGGCCGCTGTAGTTGGCATCGTTGCTGCTGGCTGGGCTGGTGCTGATCGTGTAGGCGACCGCGCCGTCAAGCTCGGCGTCGTCCACACCGCTCACTGTCACCGTCTGCGGCGTGCTCCAGCTCAGCGGGGTGAAGATCAGCGTCAGCTGGTCGGCCACGCCCTCGCTCAGATCGGAGCTGGCCAGGCTGATCGACACATCGGCGGTGGGCTTGGAGCTAAGGCGCACGCCAAAGCTAGCGCGCGCGCCATCCTCGCTGGTGCTCAGGCCGCTGGTCGGGCTAACGCTGATGCCCGCCTGGTCGTTGTCCGCGATGGTCAGCGTGGCCGTGCTTGGCACGCCGATGACATAGGTCGCGCCGCTGAGGATTGCAAGCTGCGCTGTCTCGGCGGCGTCCATCTCCTGATCATCAACCGGCGTGAGCGTAAGATCGACGCTGCTCGCGCCGTCGGGTATGACGACAGTGGCCGTCGCGCCGCTCACGGTTGCGCCGCTGAGCGCGTAGTCGCTGCCGAAGGTCGCGGAGCCAGCTAGGTTCAGCGTCACAGTGAGCGCGCCGCCGCTGGATGAGCGCGTCAGCGTGAAGGTGCCGCTGGTTGGCCCGGCCTCGGCAGGCGCGCCGCTGGCGCTCAGCGTCACCGACGGCGCATTGACGGTCAGCGCCAGCGGCTGCTTGCCCGCCAGAGTCGTCCAGCTTGCCTGCGCCTCGACCGTGAAGTTGTAGGTGCCCAGGCTCAGCGGCGTGCCGCTAATGAAACTATCGAACAGACCAGCGCTGCCGCTGTTGACCACGCTCACCCCTGGCGGCAGATTGCCACTAACGAGCGCATAGGTGTGGCCTGTTGGCGTGAAGCGCTGGCTATAGGGCGCGCCAAGGCTGGCGGCGGGCAGCGTCTGCGGATAGATGCTCACTGGCAGCGGTGCTTGATTCTGCACGTTGTAGCCCCAGCAGTAGGTCGAGCCGCGCACGGTCACGCCACAGCCCGACACGTTGCCCACGCTGATCGCGACAAACTCATCGGTCGGCGGCGCTGGCTGCGTGTAGCCCGAGTAGCCCCAGCAGGCCACTGTGCCATCGAGGCGCAGGCCGCACGAGAGCCACTCGCCGGTGCCGACCTGCGAGTACGCGCCTGGCGGCACCGTGCTCTCGCCCTGGCTGTTGCCGCCCCAGCACAGCACCGCGCTGTCGGAGCGCACGCCGCACGAGTGGTAAAAGCCGGCGCTCACCTGCGTGAACGTGCCAGCAGGTGCGGCGATGCGCCCGTCGTTGTAGCCCCAGCAGTACAGCGTATCGTCGGTCTTGATGCCACAGGTGTGGTACTTGCCCGCCGCAATCTGCTTAAAGGTGACGCCTGCGGGCACCGTGCGCTCGCCATAGTTGTTGTAGCCACCCCAACACAGCAGCGCGTCATCGTTGCGGATGGCGCAGACATGGTCGTAGCCGGCGCTCACCTGCTTGTAGCTGCCCGCTGGCACGCTAAATTGATTCGATGAGTTCAGGCCCCAGCACACCAGCGTCGCGTCTGTCTTAATGGCGCACGAGAACAGATGCCCGGCGCTCACCTGCGCGTACTGGCCGCTCGGCACGCTCGTGATACTGTAGCGTGCGTCGCCCCAGCAGGTCACAGTGTTGTCATTGGTGCGGCGGCAGGTGTGCGTATCGCCGGCAGAGAGCAGCGTGCCATCGACGGCGCTCGCACTTGTCGGCACGCTCAGGACGCGGCCAAGCAGCAGCGCCGTCAGCCCGCCGATGGCGTGGCCCGAGAGCAGGCTGGCCGACGAGTAGCCCAGGTGCGGCCCGCTCGGCTCCTGTGCTGCCGGAGCCGCCGCCGGAGCGGGCGCAGCGCTGCGTGCCTGCAGTGGCTGCGCTGGCACATACGCAAAACAAACAGAGACCAACAAGAGCGTCGCCAGCAGCCGCATTGCCCGGCTGGCGCGCTCGCCCTGCGCAGAGAACAAGTGCATATCCGTGTACCTCGGTGTGTGATTGACAAGTCCGCTGATAGTCCTGCATAGATCAAAACACATTCCGAGGCCATGCGAAGATACAAAAATTCATACAAAAACTCGCCATGTTTTGTCGCACGCAGGCGCTTACGGCTCCCAGAGCCGCTTGAAGCGTGGCGGAGCATGCAAGCAGCCTCACGGCTGTGCAGGTGAGGTATGAAGAAAGCACTCGTCGTTGATAGCCCGTGGCGCAGCCAGCAGCGTGCGCAAGTGATCGCCACAAGCCAGCGGCAGCGCCACAGCTGCGCCGAATGAGGAAAAAAGCGTTTGTGGTTAAGCGCCCGTGGTGCAGTTAATAGAGTCGGCGCTTGTGCTAACCCGCACGTTCGATTTATCGCAGCTGGAAGCGCGGTCGGACCAGCTCTCTAAGCCGCCGAATGGCTGCCAGCGGCTCAGCACTGCTCCTGAGGCGATGTACAGATCAAGCCGCGCCACAGCCCAGCGCCAGGGCGACCGCTGCGCCGCCGCTCCAACCAGCGCGCAGCCACCCAAGGATTCCCGCCAGCTACACCACAGCCAGCGGCAGCGCACGCCCTGCCACCGCCTCACCGTGAGCGGAAGAGCGAGCACCAGCGTAAACTCTGGCGTCTGAGCCGCAGCGCAAAACCAGCGGCGCTTCTTCATCAAACGAGCTAGCCTACCGAGTGGCGCACGCCCTGCCACCGCCTCACCGTGAGCGGAAGAGCGAGCACCAGCGTAAACTCTGGCATCTGAGCCGCAGCGCAAAACCAGCGGCGCTTCTTCATCAAACGAGCTAGCCTGCATGGCATAAATCGAGGTTGAGCTATACCTTACTGCTCCTTCCGCTTAACGTGTGAGCGCTTATGTCCAATCGAAACATCATTTCCGTCCACATCGAGATACGCGTTTGGCCATGACGACGCAGCAGAATCAGCGCTATCGGGAATAAAGCGCCGTACCTCAAAGCACTCCACACTGGCGAACGTGATATGCAGCAGGCCAAACTCAACCTCATGCGTAGGAGCGCAAAAATGCCAGTAGCACATCCCTTTCGCAGCCTGCAGGTTGGGTGTATCCGGCAGCGCGTCCCACTCAAAATCGGCAAATTCGACAAATAGCGCTGGATCGCCAGTTGGCAACGGCGGTTCGACCCTACCACTGCGTAGCCCCGCAGAAGCACACGCGGTTAAATGATGTCAATGCCGGTTGAAGCGTATTGCGGGGGATTCTGAACCAGGATTGTAGCAAAAGGTGAGCTATACGCTTAAACACGTGCAGCGATGTGCGCACGTGCTCGGATCGCAGCACCGCAGCGCCGCTAGCTCGTCTGGCGGCGCTGGTCCAGCCAGGCGTGCAGCTGGGCCACAAGCTGGTCGGTCGGTGTCTGGTGGCCCTGGAGCCAGTAGGTGGTGTAGGCTTTGTCGGCGAGGCTGGCCTGGAGCGTGGCGACGGCAGGCTCGAAGCAGGCGCGGTGCAGCGCGCCGGGCTGGACCAGCGCCGCCGCGCCGCCAAGCCAGCGCACCGCCTGGCCCTGATCGTCAGGGTTGGCGCTAGCACTCAGCATCCACGCCGCAAGCTCCAGACAGTCAGCCAGCTGCTCGCTATTCTTGGTCGCCTCCGACATGCTGACAGCCTCGCTGAGCCAGCTGTAGACCGCCGCAGGCTGCGCGGGCCACGTTACGCCGATGACATTAATCAGCGTGTTCACAATCGAGCGCTTATCGCCGAGCTGGCGCGACAGCTCCAGGCTCTCCGCGTAGGCCGCAAGCGCCTCCGCGCGCCGCTCTAGGCGCTCCAGCACCACGCCCAGGTTATTGAGCGACGAGGCGATGCCCGCTGTATCGCCAACCGTGCGCTTGAGCACCAGGCTCGCTTCAAAACGCTCGATAGCGCGCTCATACTGGCCCTGGCGCTGTGCGAGCAGGCCCAGGTTGTTGAGCGACGAGGCGATCTCGCGCTGGTCAGCGACCTCCTGCGATAGCTCCAGGCTCTCCTCTTCGAGCCGCTGAGCCAGGGCGTAGTCGCGCTCGCGCAGCGCCACAACCGCCAGCGCGTTCAGGCCGATGCGCAGCGACTCGCTGTCCTCGTGGTAAGCGGCGATCTCTAGCCGCTCGCTGAAGGCGCGCTTTGCTGTCGCCGCATCGCCCTGCGACCAAGCCAGCACGCCTAGCCCATGCAAGGCGCGCCCACGCTCCAGCGTTGGTGCGCTGCTGGTCGGCAGCAGCCGCTCGAACCAGGCGCGGCCCTCGACAAAGTAGCCGCGCAGGTACCAGAAGCGCCATAGGGCGGCGGCGAGGCGCAGCGCCGCCGCATGGTCGCCGCTCGCCGTAAGCCACTCCAGCGCCGCGCGCAGGTGGGCGTGTTCACGCTCGATCAGCTCAAGCCAGCGCTGCTGCTCGCTGCCGACGAGCTGCGGCTCGGCGGCCTCGGCCCACTCCAGCCAGTAGCCGGCGTAGCGCTGGTGCAGCGCGGCGCGCTCCGCGGGATCGAGCAGCGCATCGGCGTACTCGCGAATAATTTCCAGCAAGCGCCAGCGCGCGCCAAGCGGCTGCACGAGGCTCTGGGCCACGAGGGCCGCGAGATCGGCAGCGAGGCGTGCGGCAGCCTCCGGCTCGGGGGCGCAAACGGCCAGGGCCGCCGCTTGGCTCCAGTCGCTGCCAAAGACGCTCAGGCGGCGCAGCAAGTGCTGCTGCGGCACCTCCAGCAGCTCGTAGCTCCAGTCCAGGGTTGAGCGCAGCGTCTGCTGATGCGGCCACAGATCGGAGCTGCCCTTGCTGAGCACGCTCAAGCGCTGATCGAGGCGCTCAAGCAGCATCGGGAGGCTGAGCAGCTGCAAGCGCGGCACAGCTAGCTCGATCGCCAGCGGCAGGCCGTCCAGCCGCCGACAGATCGCCGCCACGCTGGCGCTGTTGGCCGCAGTCAGGGCAAAAGAGGGTAGCAGCGCTTGGGCGCGCTCGACAAACAGCGCCACAGCCGGCGCAGACGCATCCGTATCTAGCGCATCAACTGGCAGCGGATCAAGCGTCAGCACGCGCTCGTCAGCCAGCCCCAGCGGCCGACGGCTAGTCAGCAGCAAGCGCACATTGCAGCAGGCCGTGATCAGCTCGTGCAGCACATCGGCGGCGCTCGCGATCTGCTCAAGGTTATCCAACACGAGCAGCAGCTGGGAGTCGCCAATCCCAGCGCGCAGCCGCTCTAGAGTGGTCGGCGTCTGGGCGGCGGGCAGGCGGAGCAGATCGGCGATCGTCGGCAGCACCAGGGCCGCATCGCGCACAGCGGCGAGCGGCACAAAGGCCGCACCAGCGGCAAACTGCGGCTGGAGCAGAATCGCGGCGTTGAGCGCGAGGTGCGTCTTGCCAACGCCAGCGGGGCCGGTGAGCGTCAGCACACGCATATCTGAGCGCAGCCAATCGCGCACGCGCTCCAGCGTCTCCGCGCGCCCGATCAAGCGCGTCAGCGGCAGCGGCAGCGGCGGCAGATCCAGCGTGTGCGGGGGCGCAGCCTCGCGCTGCCTAGCGAAGGCCACAAACGTGGACCACAGCGCATCATCGACCTCAACACACTGGGCGATGCGCTGCGCCATCTGCTTTGATGGGCGGCGCAGGTTCGTCTCCAGGCTGCGGATTGTCGCAGCCGAGCAGCCGACACAGTCGGCCAAGCTGTCGCGGGTCATGTCCAACGCCTTGCGGCGCGCCTTGAGCCAACTGCCAAAGGATCCATCCAATTGCATAGCGCTGTTCCTCAATGCTGAATGACGATTCTCATTATAGCGGAGCGGACAAGCAGCAGCGCCGCGCTGGCAGCTGACCTCGCCTAATTCTTCCTTCGCGGCGCATAGCTCAGCCGACGCTCTAGGTAGAAATGGGGAAGCCGTGCCAACTATGCTTGGCGGCGTCGTTGGGCACACCTGTATGGACTGGCTCCAGCGGCACAGTGAAGCATAGTTTTGGAAGGAGCATAGACTCGATGGCTACGTATGTTCAATCGATAGCGCGCCAGCAACACCTACGGCAGCGCCTGCTACTGATCGGATGCCTGCTGCTGATGCTTGGCGGCCTTGCCCGCCCAGCGCGGCCAGCCGCCGCCACCGGCAGCAACTGGTCCGACAGCGCCTGGTCGCTGCGGCTGCTCACCTACAACACCGCCTTTGTCTCGCTCTCGTCGCTGCTCATCCCTGGCGGCGAGATTAACCCCAATGTGGCCCAGTGGCAGATGGAGTACCCCGAGCGCGCCGACCACATCGCCGACGGCATCTTGCGCACCGATCAGGACGTAGTGGCGCTGAACGAGGTCTTTGATGACAAGGCCCGCGACCAGCTGATTCTGCGGCTAAGCGCCCGCTACCCATACCATATTGATAAAATCGACGGCCCAACCAACTGGCCGCTGCCGCCGGGTATTCTGGAGACGCCCGACAGCGGGCTGATGCTCTTCTCGAAATACCCGTTTGTGCCGTTCTCGGCGGCGGCATCTGCGCCCTTCCCTGGCGGCGCTGACATCAGCGGCGTGAACTACGTTGGCGGTCAGTGGGTCGGCTGGGGCGACGATCCGAACGAGGTGGCTGTCCTCTACTACGATGAGTGCGCATCCACCGAGGTCGAGGCTGGATCGGGCATCTATACGCCAACGACCGACTGCTTCGCCGCCAAAGCGGTAGCGCTGGTGCGCGTCGCCACACCGCGCGGCACCGCCAACATCGCCTTTACGCATATGCAGGCCAGCTACACGGCCACCGAGAGCGAGGAGATGAAGACGCGCGATCATCAGCTTGGCCAAGCGCGCCAGCTCATCGTGCGCAGCCTTACGCAGACACAGCTGCGCAACGAGCCGGTCTTCTTGATGGGCGATCTCAACATCACCGGCCAGAATCAAAACGGCAGCCAGAGCAGCGCGGAGTGGAAGTGGCAGTTCGCGACCGCCAACAACGCCGCCAGCGGCTTCTTCGCCTGCGCCGGCGGCACCTGCTCCTACGACCCAAGCACCGACACAGGCGCGTACATGGCCGATAGCTGGGGCTACGAGACCTCCAAGGACGACGTGGGCATCTCGCGCCCAGACGAGCAGCACCGGCTCGACTATATTCTGCACAATCAGCCTCTGCTCGAAGATCGTGGCGCGCTATGCCTTCAGCACATCGCACTCGCCTACGACCTCGGTGAGCAGAGCGGCGTGCAGCAGTACTCGGATCACCTCGGCGTGCGCGGTGACTTCAACCGCGGCGCGCCCTTCTGCAACCCCAATCACGCCAAGCCGGTGACCTTTGGCAGCTACAGCTCGCCGCAGGATGTGAGCTTTGGGCCAGGCAACAGCGCGCTGATCACCTTCCCTGGCAGCATGCAGTGGTTCCGCATCGATCAGCCTGGCAGCTACTCGATCCAGGTCGGCGGGCCAGAGGTGGGCTTCGATATCTACAGCGCCGACGATCTTTCACGCCCGCTGGCCAGCTACCACAACGAGACCTCACGCTGGGGCAAGAAGTACGCGCTGCCTAAGCCACCGTATTTCATCCGCACCTATGCGCAGAATCCAACCACCAAAAAGCCAGATCGCACCTGGGTCGGCGGCTACACGATTATGTTCCATCAGCATCGTGGCAACGGCCCGCAGGATGCGATCGCGCTGACGCCAGGCAATACCGACACGTTCCTGTGGCCAACCGGCGGCATCGTCACCCCCGACCACAAGGTCTGGTACTCGTTCTACACCGACACAGCCAGCGCCGGCGGCTTCCCTGATGTCCAGTTCTTCCAAGAGTCAACCAGCACAGACTTTCTGCAGGCGCAGCATCTGGACCTCGTCGCCGACACGCAGGGCTATCCGGCGATCAGCTGGGCCAGCGCGCCCACACAGCCAGGCGACTGGGACAACAATCAGTGGCCTGATCGGCGCACCAGCGCGCCACACTTGAGCGGGAAGCCCAGCGGCGGTGCCCAGCGCTACTATGTGCGCATGCAGCGCGATCAGCTCTACGCTGGCATCGGTATGCGCGCCGGGCTGCGCTTCGAGACAAACCTGACCTATATTCGCCCGCTCACGCTCGTGCCCGCGCAGACCGCCGACTGGGTTGGCTTCCCCTCGGCCGAGGACGAGCAGATCAACGCGGTCTTTCAGTTCGACGCTGACAATCTGTACCTGAGCTGCACGAATGCGCCCTGCACCGATCTTGGCGAGTTCCACAACGACTTCAAACGCTCGCTCGTCAACGAGCCAGCGCTGAAGGGCAGCATCAGCAAAGCGCTGCGCCTGGAGCTAATCGAGGACGAGGGCGAGGCTACTGTCGACTATCTGCACGGTGAGTTCAACGACAGCTACATCAAGCCCAACCCCGCCTGGCAGGGCGGTGTCCAGAACAGCCTGTTCGTCTGGAACGACAACCCGAATCCCGATAAGGCGAGCTACTGGTACACCATGTACTATCTCGCCAGCCACAGCGAGTGCGTGGTGGTCGAGGCTGACCCGAGCGGGTGCAAGCAGTAGTCACCGCACAATCCCGATCTGCGGCGGAGTCAGCTGGCTCCGCCGCAGCGCTTTAACCACAAGCGCCGCTGGCCCAGCGCAAAACCTCGGTATAATGCAGCCAGAATCATCTGCTAGCACATACGCCGAGGCACCTGTGAAGATACAACGCTCAATCTGGTTTTGGATTAACCTGGTCGCCAGCCTGCTGCTGATGCTGGGAGTGGCGCAGGCGCTGCATCGCCAGCCCACCGTCCAGCGCATAGCCAGCGGCGACTACGCCGACTGGCAGACGCTGCGGGGCTGGCGCAGCCCCCAGCCATTTGCCCACACCTTCGGCCGCTGGAGCGACGGCGCAGGCGCGATTGTCTGGCAGCCCTGGGGCGGCGGCTACAGCCTGCTGCGCCTCGATCTGGCCCCGCCTGACCCGCCCGATATCACGGTGCCCACCACGCTCACGCTGGGCACGGCGCAGGCCAGCTTTGCTGTTGCGCCAGGGCTGCGCAGCTACATGTTTTATGTGCCCGAGCGCGCCGTGAGCGACGGCACGGTCAGCATCACCAGCCAGCACACTGCGCCGGCCTCGCCGCTTGGCGTGGGCTTGGCGCGCATGCAGCGCGTGCTCTGGCGCTCGTGGGGCAGCGCGCTGTGGCTGGCCTCCCTGCTGTGGCTGGCCTCCCTGCTCGGCGCGGCGGCGCTGGTCTGGATGTGGCGGCGGCCCGCGCTGTGGCTGGCGGGCGCTGGGGCCATGCTCGGCGGGGCTATGCTTGCGCTCGGCGCGCCGAGGCTGCTGGTGTGGCTGGCGTGGATTGGGCTGCTCGGCGCTGCGGGGCTGTGGCTGCTGGCGGCGCTGGCACGGCGCACGGCCCATCCGCACTGGTGGTGGAGCCTGGGATTGGTGCTGATCGGCGGCGCGACCTTGCGCTTCTGGAACCTCAACTGGGACAGCGGCTTTGTCTTTCACCCCGACGAGTGGGTCTTCGACGAGGCGGCGCGCACGCTCAAGCCGCCGTGGAACCCGCACTTCTTCTCCTACGGCAGCTTTCTGCTGTATCTGTACCACTTCTCGGCGGCGCTGCTGGCGCGCTTCGACCCGGCCTGGCTCGACAGCCTCGGCCGCTTTGTGCTTGTCGGGCGCTTCTATAGCGCGCTCTGGAGCAGCCTGACGATCATCATGCTCGCCTTGCTCGGGCAGCGCTGGGCCACCCGGCGCGTGGGGCTGTGGGCGGCGATCTTCTGGGCCTTCGCGGTGCTGGCCATCCAAAATGCGCACTTCAGCACCACCGACTCGCTGCTGACGCTCCTGCTCGTCGCCATCGCCTACGCCTGCCTTGGCTATCTGCGCCGCCCGTCATGGCGCAGCGCCGCGCTGGTCGGCGCACTGCTGGGCCTGGGCTTCGCCTCCAAGGTCACGGCGCTCTCGTTTGGGATTGTGCCGCTGATGATGCTCGGCGGCCTCTGGCTCGATCCGCACACGCCCAAGCTGGCGCTGCCGCAGCTCGTGCGCCACTGCCTCATCTGCCTGGTGGCGGGCGTGGTCGCCTGCCTGATCTTTGCGCCCTACTACGTCTTGGCCTGGGGCGAGTTCACCCAGACCATCGCCATGGAGGGCGGCGACGTCGCCTCCGGCACCGCCGACTACACCTATCAGTTCTTGGAGACCACGCCCTACCTGTACCAGCTGTATAACCTGCTCTGGACCTGCGGGCCGCTGCTGGTGCTACTGGCCGTCGGCGGCTGGCTGCTCGTCGGCGCACGGCTGCGCCTGCGGCGCGCGGCGGACATGGTGGTCTGGGCCGGGCCGACGATCTACTTTGTGCTGATCGGGCTGTCGTTCATCAAGTACAATCGCTACATGCTGCCAGTGCTGCCGTTTCTGTGCCTGTATGCCGCCGCGCTGCTTGAGCGGCTAATCGCCCAGGCAGGCTGGCTACGGCGCGCCGCCTGGGGCCTTGGCACGCTCACCGCCCTGTCGATGCTGGTCTACGCCGGAGCCTTCGCGGTCGGTGTGTACGGTCAGCCCGACCCGCGCGCGCTCGCCTCGGCCTGGATCTATCAACATATCCCGCTCGGCCAGCGCGTGCTCAGCGAGGAGCACGACCCTAGCCTGCCGGTCGAGTTCGACCAGCTCGGCCCCTACCTCTACACAACTGAGCGCCTGCGCGTCTATACGCCGAATCTGCGCGAGTCGCCCGACTACTACGCCGCGGAGCTTGGCCGCAGCGACTACCTGATCGTCGCCAGCCGCTCGCAGCACGTCACCTTCCGCCGCATGCCCGACCGCTTCCCAGTGCGCGCCTGCATCTACGATCATCTGTTCAGCGGCGACCTCGGCTATCAGCAGGTCGCCCGCTTCAGCCGCGGCCCGCACATCGGACCCTGGCGCATCGACCCGGAGCACCACCCGCGCATCGAGGAGACGCTGCAGGTCTTCGACCACCCGACGGTGCTGATCTTCGCCCGCACCAGCGACCAGGCCGCCGTCCAGGCCAGCGTCCAGCAGCGCTGCGGCGCGCTCGCCCCGGCCACCGATGGCCAGTAACGCCAGCGCCGCCGGACTCGCGTGTGAGTCCGGCGGCGTCCAAACGATACGCTCGTGAGCCTTAGCTATGTCCAATTAATCGGCTGGCTAAGGTTCGGCACAGCTACACATGTATCCAGCAGCCCGCGCTGCGCCAAGCTGTAGATCGCGGCGGCGGTACAAAGGATATTCAACGCATCCGCGCCAGTCGATACAGCGAGCGCAATAGGTACGTACGCTTGCACGCCAATAACCTGAATTGTCCCCCACAGCACGAGCTGGAACACAGCATTCCCAAGCAGCACGCCGACTGTCCATAGAAGCACTGAGCGCTTTGGATATGGCAATCCTAGCCCAGAGATACCACCAAAGACTGTTGCTGTGAAAACCCACACGACAAGTACCGCCACGATACTCTGGCCTAGAAATTCCCCAACGACCGGGGCACCCACCAATGTAAGACCAGAGGCCACAGTGTATGCTAGCAGCACCAGCGGCAGCCAGCGCCAGCGCCGCAGCACCAGCGCCTATATTCCGCCCGTAAAAACCCCGATGGTTATTTGTCGCATCCAGACATAGACCATCGAGAATTCAGCAGGCGACATATTTAAATCTTGCATCCAATAGCTAATCGTATAGATCAGCCCCAGCCGCGTGAAGATAAATGGGACTACAAGCAGCGCACCAACCAAGTAGCCTGCCATTGTTAGCCCCCACCATAGCAGCGCTAGCTTCAGCGGATTGCGCTGCGGCCGCTCCTGCGGCACATAGACATCTCTCATAGCGGTCATCGTGTACTCCTCACTCTCCTATGTCAACGAATGTTCAACCACTGCACCATCGCTCGTCGGCCGCGTCAGCAGCCCGCGCCACGCGAGGTTGTAGATCGCCGTCGCTGTAAAGGCCGCTTGAACCGCACCAGCCGCCACCGAGGCCCAGGCGTAGGGCACAACAATGCCCCAGCTACGCAGCAGTGAATCGGGCCAATTAAAGACAAACGCCTCCACACTGAGTGCTGCCAGGTCGCCAAGCACCACCGCACAGGTCCACACAACCAGCGCTTGGCGCGGCCATGGCAGGCCCTGGCACTGGATGCCGGCCGTCAGCATGCTGCCCACCATGGTGCTCATAATCCACCCCCCGTAATGCGGCCAGGCTTCGTCCATCAGCCCGCCTAAGCCCACACCTACATGCGGCAGCATCCAGTGCAGCACAGCCACGGCAACCAGTGTGGATACAATCCAGCGCCAGCGCCGCAGCACCAGCGCCTGTGCCCCGCCCACAAGGAGTATTGATGTAATATCCAGCAGCAAAAACTCGTTGATAAAGGACAGCGTCCCAAATATGCCCGCGAGCGCACGATGGACACCAAGCGCTACAAACAAGCGGAATAACCAGGGCTTTATCCAGTGATAGTTGATACTTAGCGCCACCACCGTCACGACCCACCACTGCAGCGCCAGCTTCAGCGGGCTGCGCCGCCGCCGCGCCTGCGGTACATACACATCGTGCATTGTTATGTCTGCTCCAGCATATATCCAGCACAATTGGAAGTGGCTCCTAGCATATGCTTCTATGGTGCTGCTGACAAGCACAACAAACGCCGCTGTCTTGCAAGACGAGCGGCGTTTCAGCGCAGCCGGGCTACCGGCGACAAGCGGCTGCTTCAGTGGGCGCAGCGGAGCTTAGGATGCGTAGATGTCGAGCGCGATTTTCTTGGGGTTGGTTGGGTCAACTTTGGCCGGCAGGGTCACGCCGGGCTGGAACTGCGGAATGTTGATCATCGGGATTACAACCTTCGTCTCGGTCTGGTAGGTGCCGCCTGGGCCGTTCACCTCCAGCAGCATGCCCACCTGTGGGTTGTTGTTGATCATCATGCCCGTCTGCCAGACGTTAAGAATCTTGGCCTGCGCCGGCACGCCCGTCTTGAGCAGGTTGGCGTTGGGCTTCATCGCCCGCCGGGCAAATACAATGATGATGCCCCCAATCACAAAGGCTACGACAGTCCAAATAATGATGTTGGTCATCGCCTGATCAAAGATGCCGTCGGTGAGGCTTCGCGTGTCCATATAGTGCTCCTATGGTGTAAGCGCCGGTGTATCTAGTACGCAGCAGCAGTGCTGCTGTCGCACGATGCCGGTCAAACGTGCTGCTGTCCTCTAGACGCCGCACCGCCGCGCGAGCTTTCCTTCTAAGCTGCTGCGGAACTTTTCGGCCCGCAGCAGCGTTTGCTAGCCTGTACCTTTTGCAGATTATGAAGGAGCATCGTTTTGATGAAGCACCTCTTTGTTTGTTTGCTTTGTTTGGTTGCACTCGCCGCCTGTGGCGCAGCCGATACCCCGACCAACACGCCTGTGCAGGCCGAGCCAACCCAGCCCGCCGCTGAGCCAGCCGCCGGTGCGCCCAACGACCCGCTGGCCGAGATGGTCATCACCGGCGGCATGTGCATCGTCGATGAGGGCAAGGGCGGCTGCGAGACCGCGCTGACCATCCGCAACGACGGCACGACAACCTATGTCCAGAACGGCGGCGAGCCAAAAACCTTCACCCTGCAGTCCGAGCAGCTGCGCAGCCTGCGCCAGCAGATCGCCAGCGCCGACTTCCCAACCATCGCCGCCACGCCGTTCACCGACACCTGCCCGCGCGCCTTCGACGGCCAGGCCGCCACCTATACCTTCTACACCGACGCTGGCTCGGTGAGCCTCGATGCCTGCGAGACGGCCATCGACCCCGCGCACCCGCTCTTCCAGCTCATGCAGCAGCTGCTCGAGCAGGCCAGCCAAGCCTAGATCATCACGGCGGGAGTCCTACGCTGGCTCCCGCCGTCTTTTTTTAGAACATCTGCGCCGTGGTTAATCCGCCGCCGGTCGCGCTGCATGCGCCTGCGGCTCAGCGTCCCGCTCGCTGGTATCCATGTCGCCCTGTGGCGCGCCCCCAGCACCGCCGTGCGATAGAGGAGCCTTTGGGTTGATACACTGGGGCCGCTGAGCCGTGGGCTAGCCATCTCACCACTCCAGCCACAGCCAAATGAGTCGGTTAACCGACTCTAGACAGTCTTAGATTCAGGAAGTACCCTCATACGACATATCATGCCAGTTGTAGAGGCTGTTTGATGTTCAATTGGATCAGTATGCTGGCGGGGCTAGGCATTGGCATGGTGATCTGGCTGGTGCTAGGCTATGGCTATGCCTTCTGGGCTACGCGCAACCGCTTTTTTGCTATCCACGCGCTGCGCTGGGTGCTCAGCGCGCAGTACCTAGGGCTGCTGGCCTACCTATTCACGGTTGATGTGCTCCCAGCGCGCTATGGAGCGCTTGTGGTCGGTGGGCTTGCACTGGCGCTGCTGGCGCTGAAGCTGCTGCCGATGCTGCTCAATCGCTACGCCGAGGGCCGCTATCCGGCGCGCTCGATTCTTCTGCTGCGCATTCGCCATGCTAGCCAGCCGCCAGCGCCGCTTAACCACGGCCTGTGGGTGCCTGCGGAGGAGCGAGTCGATGAGCAGCATCGGCGCGAAGCCCATCTCAGGCTGGGCATCTACGGCCTGCTCATCCTGCTCAACTGCGCAATTATCTATGGCGCAGTGCAGATCGACAAGCTCTAGCGCACAGCCTGTGCATCCATCAGCCGCCATACGCCAGCGCCTAGCTAGCACAGCAGCTGCTCAAACAGGTTGGTCAAGCGTAACCAGCAGCGACGGGGGTATATGCTGCATGCGCCGTATTTAGAACATCTGCGCCGTGGTTGATCCGCCGCCTGCCGTGCGCCATGCGCCTGCGGCTCAGCGGCCCGCTCGTGTATTTGCCAGTCGCCTGATCGGTGATTCGCCACAGCCTGCGTGCGATGGCTTGAGCAAGCGGCACGCACAGGCGTTGAACGCCATCTTGGCCTGAGACAGCATCTGTTCAATGCCGATCTGCGCTGTGCCGAACCACCCGCAGCGACGGCAAGGCCACCGGTGAACGTGCGGGCAGCACCAGCGCAGGCACTATGGCTGAGCTGGTGCGACAGCGCAACGACGATTCTTTTTTCTAAACATCGTGGCAGCGCCGGGCAACACAAAGCGGGCGAGGAACACCCCGCCCGCTGGAGCAGCGCGCTGCGGCTACTCGATCTCGCCAATGGTGACGGCGATGACATACTGCTTCTGGGCTGGCGTTAAGTCACAGTCGGTGATCAGCGCATCCGGCTGGCAGTTGGCGTCGGGGCCTGGCTGCCACTCGACGACGGCCAGGGCCAGGTCGTCCTCGTGGCGAAAGCCAGTGGCAGTGCCAGTCGGGCCATCAGCGACAAGCTGCTGATCCTCCTGCCACAGCGCCGCCTCAAAGACATTGCGCACATCGGACATGAGCGCGTCGATATCGTTGAACTTGGTGCCATCGCCAGTGATCGTGAGCTGGCAGGCATCGACGCTAGCGCCGGTCTCCGGATCGGTAAGCAAGGTGTATGAGACCACCGACGTAGCGCTGAAGGTGCGATTCATCACCGGCTGCACGACGTTGCATGGCTCCAGCAGGGCCGGATCGGCGTTGCCACTGCCGGGCAGACCTGCCTGCGGGTTATCCGAGCCGCCGCCGCCCTGCTGGCCAGCCACATTGCCGGCGTTCGGATCGCCAGCAAAATCATCGGTATCAACGGTGGGCTGCGTCGTGTCCGGCGTGATGCCAGTGATTGGCGTTAAGCCGGTATCGGCCCCGCCGGAGTTTTCGGCAGGTATACCCGGGCCGGGGCCGGCATTCTGGCCAGCGGTGCTCACTTCAGGCGTGGGCTGCGGCACAGATGCGGGCAGCGTGTCCTGATTGGGCACCGAGCCGTTCGGCTCGTCGATCTCGCCACAGGCGGCCAGCAGGCCGAGCAGCAGGGCGCAGAGCGCAAGGATCGTACATTTACGCAACATAGTTTCAGACTCCTCTACAACACAATGCGATGATGCGCTGGCGGTGCTATGCGTGCTTGGCAAGCGCCGCAGCGCTGATAATTTTCACGGGCGCAGCGTGTATAATAGCGCCGTTCTATCGTGAACCTCTGCATCATGTGTTCCCTCAATTTTCCCCAGCATTGCAGCCCCACGCTAGCCTGCCTGCGGAGGTCTATCGCCACAGGAGACATGGAATGTTTCGATTATCTCGCAGATCGCTGGGCCGTGTGCTGCTTGCGCTCAGCATGCTGCTGGGCCTCTGGCTGCCGCTGCACGGCGGGCCAGCGCCAACCCCAGCCATTGCCGCTGCGCCGAATCTACAGCAGGAGTTTGCGGCAGCAGCGCAGGAGTTTGGCGTGCCACAGCCGGTGCTGATGGCGGTCGCCTACAGCGTGTCGCGCTGGGAGCAGCATGCCGGGCAGCCGAGCACCAGCGGCGGCTACGGCATCATGCACCTGACCGACGTGCACGACGCGCCCAGCAGCCTGCGCGGCCTCGATGCGCCCGGGCCTGCGCCCAGCCAGCCAGAGCTGCACACGCTGCGCAGCGCCGCCACGCTGATCGGGGCCGATCCGGCCGCGCTCAAGACCGACCGCCAGCTCAATCTGCGCGCCGGAGCCGCGCTGCTGGCCGAGTACGCCCGCCAGCTCAACGGCGGCGCGCTGCCCACCAGCAGCGCCGACTGGTACGGCGCGGTCGTGCGCTACAGCGGCTTTCACGACGCGCGCAGCGCCTACGCCTTTGGCGACTTGGTGTACAGCACGATCGCCAGCGGCCAAGCGCGCACCATCAGCAGCGGCGAGCGCGTGGTGCTGCCCGCCCAGTCCACCGCACCTAATCGCGCCAGCGCCGCCGCGCTGCCACTTCAGCGCCCAAGCGGCTTCAGCGCCGACTGTCCGCCCGAGCTAGCCTGCGACGTTGTGCCCGCCGCCTACACGCTCAACGACGAAAACGACCTGACCAACTACGGCAACTATGACCTCGCCGACCGGCCCAGCGATGGGCTGGAGATTCGCTACATCGTCATTCACGATACCGAGATTCCCTACACCACCACGCTGAATGTGTTCCAGAACCCGCTCACCTACGCCTCGGCGCACTACGTTGTGCGGGCCAGCGATGGCCACATCGCCCAGATGATCGAGAACAACAATGTGGCCTGGCACGCAGGCAACTGGTACATCAACGGCCACTCCATCGGCATCGAGCACGAGGGCGTCGCCATCGCGGGCGCAAGCTGGTACAGCGAGTTTATGTACGCCGCATCGGCCAAGCTGGTGCGCTATCTGGCGACCAAGTACGGCATACCGCTCGATCGCCAGCACATCATCGGCCACGACGAGGTGCCTGGCCCGACCGTGTCCACCCACCGCGGGCAGCACTGGGATCCAGGCCCGTTCTGGGACTGGAACCACTACATGGAGCTGGTGCAGGCCAATCAGCGCCCAGCCAACCTCGACCCGGATATTGTCACGATCAGCCCCAGCTTCGCCAGCAACGCGCAGCCGCTGCGCTACTGCTACAGCGCCAGCGACTGCCAGGATGTTGACGCGCCAGCGACCAACTTTGTCTACCTGCGCAGCGCACCCAGCCCCAGTGCGCCCTACATCGTAGACCCGCTCGTCACCACCGCCGACCCGCTCTACGCCAACGACTGGACCAACAAGGCGGTCAGCGGCCAGCAGTACTATCGCGCCGCCAGCGCTGGCGACTGGGACGGCATCTACTTCGGCGGGCAGCTGGCCTGGCTCTACAATCCTGGCGGGGTCAACACCAGCGCCGGCAGCGGCATCTTGATCACGCCCAAGGCCGGAATGGACAGCATCCCGGTCTACGGGCGGGCCTATCCCGAGGCAGCGGCCTACCCAGCCAACGTGCCAGTGCAGGCGCTGGTGCCGCTCTACGAGATGCCCAGCGGCCAGATCTACGTCGCCGCCGAGCAGGTCCAGAGCACCTACTACCGTGCGCCGACGTACACCGTCACACTTGATCCGAGCAATCACTTTCCGGTCATTGGTGCGACGACCTACTATCAGATTACATTCAATCACCGCTTGGGCTTTGTGATGTCCAGCGACGTCGAGGTCATCGCCAGCCCCGACACGCTCGGCGTCGAGCTAGCGCCTGCGACCGCCGCGCAGACGGTCGAGGCTGGCAGCAGCGTCAGCTACACACTCACGCTCACCTCGACCGCCGCGACCACGCACACCTTCAGCATCTCGCCAAGCGCCACGCTGTGGAGCACCAGCCTGACCACGACCAGCGTTGAGCTGGCCCCTGGCGCAAGCGCGACCATCGCCATCACCGTCAGCGTCCCGGCCAGCCCCGCGCCCTACGACAGCGACAAGCTGCTGCTGTGGGTGCGCCGCGACGACATCAGCGACCGCGTCGCCGTGGCCACGCGCACCACCAGCCTCGCCAGCGCGCCCACGATCTACCTGCCCCTCATCCTGCGCTAGCCGAAGCACAGCGCGGCCCCAGCACCATGGTGCTGGGGCCGTCATGGCTGCAATAGTATATTAAAATAATCAACAGTAGTTTCGCACAAAAGGTGTGCACCATGACTGATGTCAAACAAGCAGTCAGAACCGCATTCGACTATATTCAACAGCTCTACCCAAGCGAACTGCCTGGTTTAAGGCTAGAAGAAGTTCAGCTCTCAGAGGATGAGCACCGCTGGCTCATCACCATGGGCTTTCTAGAAGCGACCGATCCAGCCAACATACGCCAGCCAGCCAGCGTCATTGAGGCATTGTCGCAGATCCAGAGCTACAAGCCTGTTCAAGCACAGCGTGTCTACAAGCGCATCGAGATTGATGCTGCGACAGGCGAGCGCGGCGCTAGCGCCAACAGACACACCCCATCCTCTCGCTCCATCTACGTAGGAAAAATCGGCTGATCGCGCTCGGTGAGGTTGACGATCATCGCGGCGCTGGCCTGCACAAGGTGCTGCGGCGTGATCAGAATCTCCTCGCCCCACTGGCCGGTGCCAACGCCAAGCAGCGGCTCCTGCAGCAGCGCGGCGTCCAGCAGCGAGCGCAGGCCAGCTGGCTGCCAGCCAAACGGCGGGATCGAGCCGACCACGTAGCCGGTCAGCGCCAGCACCTCATCGGGGCTAGCCATGCGAATGTTGCGCGAGCCAAGCACCTTCTTCAGATGGCCGGAGATGGCACTGCGGTCGCCGCCGACCATCACCAGCGCCTGCGCGCCTGTATCGGCGGCAAAGATCAGCGTTTTGACCATCTGGTGCTCGCGAAAGCCTAGCTCGCGCGCCACTGCGGCGGCACCCTTGGCGATGGTCGGATCAAACGAGCGGCGCTCATAGGCGATGCCGCGCGCATCAAGGTAGCGGCAGGCTGCCAGCTGCATCTCAACACCTCCACACAACTATATGTTCAGATCAACGTCAGGGGTATGCTCGCGAACCATGGTGATCGCCACCGGGATGGGCAGCTGCTGGCCTGCCGCCCAGGCCGCTGCGAAATCGGCACCGAGCAGTGCGCGCAGCCGCTCCAGCGCCGCGTCATATTCAGCGCGCGCCGTCGGCACCAGCGCTGCGCCAATCTGCGCCCGTAGAGCACCAGCGCAGGCCAGCAGCTGCGCCGCCGCCGCCGCCGACCCACACTCCAACAGCAGATACCCGCCGCGCGCCAGCGAGATCGCCACACCGCGCAGGTCGGCGACCTCCGCCCGAATCTCCAGCGCCTCGATGAGCGCGCGAAAGGCCGCCCGGCGCTGGCGCTCGCTCCACAGCAGGCGGGCGTGGTTGTGCAGAGCGTAGGCCAGGCCGACGCGGTCGTTGATCTGCTGGTGTAGCAGCAGACTCTCGTCGATCAGCGTGCGCGCCTCGGCCAGGTCCTCTAGCTCCATCGCCAGCTCGCCAAGGTTGTTGAGCGAGGTGGCGATATCGCCGGGATTGCCCAGCTGACGCCGGATGGCCAGGCTCTCGGTCTGCACCGCGTGGGCTTGCGCCAGCTCGCCCTGCTCGCCCAGCACCAGGCCCAGGTTATCGAGCACCGCCGCCACGCCTTTGAGATTATCGAGATCGCGAAAGATCGCCAGCGCCGCGCGGTAGTGGCTGGCGGCGGCGGCGTACTTGCCCTGTGAGAACGTGACAATGCCCAAGTTGTTGAGCGTCTGAGCACAGCGCAGCTGATCGCTGTTGCCGCGATGCACCGCCAGCGTCTGCAGATACAGCGCCTCCGCCGCCGGATAGTCGCCCTGCGCCCAGGCCAGAATACCCAGCGCATTGAGCGTCTTGCCGTGCAGGAAGGCGCTGTGATCCGGGCTGGTGGTCAGCGCCTGCTCCAGCCAGCGTCGCCCCTCGCTGAGGTAGCCAGCCATATACCAGAACTGCCAGATGCGGCTGCTCAGCAGCATCGCGTCGGGGCTGCCGTGCGCCAACAGCCACTCTAGCGCTTGGCGAATATTGTGGTGCTCGCTGCGCAGCCGGGTCAGCCACTCGCCCTGCGCCGCGCCCTTCAGGCCCTCCTCGGCGGCGGCGGCTAGCTCGACGTAGTGGGCGCTATGGCGCTGCAGCAGCGCGTCGCGCTCGCGCAGCTGCTGCAGCCGCAGCAGCGTGTACTCGTGGATGGCGTCGAGCATGATGTAGCGCAGCCCCTGGCCGGGCAGCGACTCCTCCTGCACCAGATGGCCGCCGACCAGCACGCGCAGCCCGGCGGAGATGTCGATCTCCGGCCCCGCCTGCGCCGCGCAGATCTGCTGTGCCGACTCGTGCGTCCAGCCGCCAGCGAACACGCCTAGCTGCACAAACAGCGCCTGCTCGGCTGGCGCGAGCTTGCTGTAGCACCAGTCGAGCACGGGCCAGAGCACTTGGTCGCGCTGCGGCGGCGTGGTCGCGCTGCCAATCGCCAGATGGTTGCGCAGCAGGATCAGCAAATCCTGCGGCAGCAGCACATCGCTGTGCGCGGCGATCAGCTCAATCGCCAGCGGCAGGCCCTTCACGCGGCGGCAGATCTCGATCACGGCAGGAATGTTCTCGGCGGTCAGGCTGAACTCTGGCTGCACCGCCCTGATCCGATCCACAAACAGGGCAATCGCCGAGTACTCCAGCAGGGCGGCGGCAGGCAGGGCGGCGGCGGGGATGTCCAGCGCAGGCACAGCGCAGGCGGTCTCGCCAGCCATGCCGAGCGGAACCTGGCTGGTGATCAGCAGCTTGAGGTTGGCGGTGCGCGCGAGCAGCGCCGTCAGGTCGCTGTGGGCCGCCTGCACCTGCTCGAAGTTGTCGAGGATGAGCAGCACCGCGTGGTCGCCGATGGTCGTCGCCAATGTGTCGAGCAGCGGGGTGCCGCCGTCCTCCTGCAGGCCAAGCGCCTGGGCGATCTCCACCAGCACCAGCCGCGCGTCGTGCACCGGCGCCAGCGCCACAAAGTATGCGCCGGTGGGAAAGCTGTCGCGCAGCATCTCGGCGATCTGAAGGCTCAGGCGCGTCTTGCCTGTGCCGCTCGCGCCCACCAGCGTTAGCGCCCGCGTGGCCGGAGCTTGCAGCTGCGCGGCGATCAGCGCCGCCTGCGCGTCACGGCCAATCAGGGTGGTGGTGTACACCGGCAGCTGCGGCGGAGCCGGAAAAACAGTTGCGCCCACCAGGGCCTCCTTCAGCGTCTCTAGAGCTGTTCGGTTAAAGCGTCGTGCGAACAGAGCAAATTATAGCAGCACCAGCGCCCAGCGCCGCGCTCGCCGCAATGCGCTGCCCGGCAATCGCGTGCAGGCGTGCAGAATATGTACATTGAGCGCTGCTATGCTGCATGGTGTTCACCGGGTAAGCACAACAGACAAGGCTGTGAGCACGAGAAAGGTAGGTTTCGATGGCTACACCAACCCCACCGCCCAAGGATCAGCCGCCAGCGCCAGGCTACCGCGTGCCTATGCTCCAGCCCGCCGATGTGCGCCAGCAGCATGAGCCAAGCGAGCGTTGGAAGCGCTTCTGGAGCACGGTTGCAGCGCTTATCACCGTCGTACAGGTAGTCGGCAGCTGTAGCTTCCCTATCTATCTAGATACGGTGGAACAAAACTGTAGTCTCAATGCGTATTTGCGCTTCTGTGGCCCTGATGCGATGCTGATCGCATTCGCGCTCTTTGCACTGAATAGTATCCTGACCATCATCATGGCTATCACCGCCATCATGAGCACAAAAACCCTAGCCATCGGCGTGAGATTTCTGATTCTCTGGGCCACCGTGCTCATTCTTTGCCTGTCCTGCATTACGCTCATGTAAAATCAACGGCGGCAGCGCTGCCAGTTTACGCTAGCGCTCGCGCTCAAGCGCGTCAAGGCCGGCGCGCTCCAGGCCGCGCAGGGCCAGGCGGCGCAGGGCCTCGCGCAGCTCCGGCGGCTCGAGGATGCGCATGGGAAACGGCAGGCCCAGCAGGAAGTGGGCGAACCAGTCGAGGTCCTGCAGGTCGCAGTGCAGCTCCACGCCGCCGTCCACCGCCGTCAGCGTGCCCATGATCGGATCGATGCACTGCTGCGCTGTCGCCAAGTCGATGTCCAGCAGCACCGCCGCGTGCCACTTGCCCGGCGTGCGCACCAGCGCCTCGATCACCACCGCCAGCAGATCCAGCTCGGCCGGGCGCTCGAAGCCGGTCTCCAGCAGCTCGGCCGCCACAACGCGATCCAGCCGGAAGATGCGCCGATCCTGGCGCAGATGGCACCAGGCGACCACAAACCAGCGCCCGGAGTAGGCCACCAGCCCATACGGGTCGATGCGCCGTGCGCTGGGGGTGCCGCGCCAGTCGCTGTAGCGGATGTCCACCTGGCGCTGCTGCTGCGCCGCCGTACACAGCAGCGTCACCACCGCCGTCTGCGGGGCTGGGTAGACGTTGCCGCTGGCAAAGATCAGCGTGGTCTGGATGGCGTGCACCTGCGCGCGCACCTGCTCCGGCAGCACGCGCTCGAGCTTGGCCAGCGCGCCCTCCAGCGCTGGCGCGGCCACGCGCAGCCCGCCGCGCCGCGCCAGCAGCAGCCCCAGCGTCAGCGCTACCGCCTCGTCGGCGGTAAACAGTAGCGGCGGCAGCTTGTAGCCTGGCCGCAGCCGGTAGCCGCCGTAGCGCCCGCGCACCGCCTCCACCGGAATGCCCAGGTCCTGCAGCAGCGTCACATAGTGGCGAATCGAGCGCTCGCTCACCTCCAGCCGCTCGGCCAGCTCGGCGCTGCGCAGCTGCCCATGCGTCTGCAGCAGCTCCAGCACCGTCAGCACTCGTGTTGTTGGATGATACATCGGCGCGCTCCACGCTAATCTGGCAGGAAATCTTCCACATTATGCCGTATCCTATGCGTGTAGAGTCAAATTCTGTTCAAGGAGCGCGCAATGCCTGATTCAACCGCCGTGATGATCATCGATATGCAGAACACCCTCACCGACGAGGCGTACAACAGCGAGCAGGTGCTCGCCAAGCTGCGCGGCGTCATCGACCGCGCCCGCGCCGCCGACGTGCCGGTGATCTATATCCAGCACACCGAGCCGCAGTACGAGGCGCTGAACCACGGCGCGCCTGGCTGGCAGATCAACCCGGCCCTCGATCCGCGCCCGACGGACCTACACATTGAGAAGTTCAGCTCCGACGCCTTCACCAACACCAACCTGGCCGCCGAGCTGGAGGCGCGCGGCATCACCCACCTCATCGTCGGCGGCCTTCAGTCCGACTTCTGCGTCGACTCCACCTGCCGCATGGCGCTAAGCCGCGGCCTCAATCTCACGCTCATCGAGGACGGCCACACCACCATGGACGGGGCCATCCCCGCCGAGCAGATCATCAAGCACCATAACTTTGTGCTCTCCAACATCGGCTTTCCTGGCCGCCTGCGGCTGCAGCCCGCCGCCGAGGTGCTCGCCGACACCGTCGCCGCCTAGTATCTAGCTCCACAGCGCCGCTCATCCATAGCGTGAGCGGCGCTAGATTGCCCATGCTCACGCCGCCCACGGGCATCTGGTAAAGGCGTTGCAAGCGGCACCTCCGCCGCTGCGCGTGCAGGTTGATCAATCAGCGCTGTGGTTCAGCGCCCGTGATTCAGCTGTGGAGTCGGCGCTGGTGCTCAACCATCCGTTCAATCGATTGGCAGCACCGCAGCGCGGTCGGACCAGCTCACCCGGCACGCATGGCAGCCGCAAGGCTGCTGCTTGTTCAGCACGGCAGGCTTTGCTATACTGCCCACAGCGCATAACCTCTCTCGGCGCGAAATTCCCCCACAGGAGCTTGTATGTCTAGCAAAGAGTCGGCAAAACCGCACGAGCCAGCTATGCAGCGTAGCCAGCCCGAACAAACGCAGCAGGCCAGCCCCGAAGCAGCGCAGCTCAACCTCAGCGCACAAGTGTCTGCTGCTAGTCCTCCGCCCGTAAATCCCAATACTATCGCCCAGCTGCAGCGTATTGCTGGCAACCAAGCCGTCAGCCGCATGCTCATGCACAAGCCCACAGCGCCAGCAGCGCCCGAGGCCATCCCCAGCGCACCACAGCCAGCGCCAATCCAGCGCCAAATTATTGGCACCACCGACCCCAACCTGTGGGCTAATGAGATCGGCGACCGCGTGTTCAACGAGCAAGACAAACAAATCAAAGCCGCTGTTACGCGCCTGCACTCAGTCAGCGAGCCAATTTTCGTCGCCAGCTATGACCAACTTGTCAAGAACATACGGGCTGGCAAGTACGATGAACAGCTCAAAAAATCGGCCAACGAGTCGCCAAACGAGGCCAAGTACGACACACAGCCCAACCCCAACGTCCAGCCAATCGCCACGCTGATCGGCCAACTCAGCAACGACTACGGCGGTGCGCTCAGCAGCCACCCGCTCGTCGCGCAGGTTTGGACTGGGCAGTGGAATAACCAGCCGAAAAAAGCGTGGACAACACCAGGCATCCGCGAGGTGCTGAATGTGTTTCTCTACTTCTACACCAACGCCGACACAATTCATGCCTACTTTGCTCAAAACCAACAGCTGCTCACCGCCACTGTGCTTGAGACGCTACATAACTTCTTGCTCGCCCATCTTGGCGCAGGCTTCGGCGGCACCCAGGAGATTCAAAAACTGATGAGCGGCGCGCTGAAGTTCAACACGTGGTTCAAAGAGGGCCTCGATGCCGCCGAGCGCACACTCAACGCCAACAAAAACGATGTCAGTGTCGTCGACAGCTACGTGACCTTTAACCTCGACAACGAGACAAAGCAGTACTTCCGCAAGCTGATCGTCGCCCAAGACCCGCCGGGCGGTGCCCGCCGCAACCAGACCGAATTTGATACAGATGAGCTGTCGATGCGCCTGATCAGCGGCATCAGTTCAAAATCGCTGTACTTGCCGATGGTTCATCAGTACCTCAAAGATACAAAAACAGAGCTTAGCAACCAGAGCTTGCGCAATGTCATTGACTCCATTCGCGACTTGGTGCCCCACGCAGCCCCTGATGAGAACGAAATCTCCGAGTTTGTGTCCGAGAAGCAGAATAACGATTTTGATATTCAAGTGCCAATGATGAAAATAATGGGCGAGTATCAGCAGGATACTGGTAGCGGATTAATTGATATTCCCCAATCAACAGCGGTACAGTGGATTCAGAAAAACGCCGAGGTCAAAGGCAAAGTGTTTGTCGTCGCCAAGAGCGATAAACAGCGCTATGTTGTGGTGGGCAAAAATGGGCTGTTCCTGCGCCTCAAGAAAGCCTAGATGAGCACACCGACCTACACCGAGCACCAGCAGCCGCTCGCCAGCTCGATCATCTGGCGCTGGCAGCGCGAGTTCTTCCAGCAGCAGGGCCTCGCCGCCTGGAGCAGCAGCACCGTGCCGCACTACATCACCAACAATCCGGGTCTCGCCGCTGCCTACGCCACGGTTATACGCGCCTTCTGGGACGACTGCCCAGCCCAGCGCCGCTACATCGTTGAGCTTGGCGCTGGCTCGGGTCGCCTGGCCTTTCACGTCTTGCGCACGCTGCTCAACGGCCCCGGCCAGCCGCCGCCCTTCACCTATGTGCTCACCGACTATGTGCCCGCCACCGTGGAGTTCTGGCGGCAGCATCCGCAGCTCCAGCCGTTCATCGAGCAGGGCTACCTCGATGTTGCCTGCTTCGACGGCGAGCGCGACCAGCAGCTGCACCTTGCCAGCGGCGCAACCCTCGCTCGCGCCGCCGACCAGTCGATCGTCGTGCTGGCCAACTATGTGTTCGACAGCCTGCCACTCGACGCCTTCGCCCTACGCGACGGCCAGCTCCACGAGTGCCTGATCAGCCTCAGCGCTAGGCCACCGGATGCCGCCAGCAGCCCGCTCAACCACATCAGCGATGTGCGCTACAGCCAGCGGCCCGCCAGCGCCAACCACTATCCCGACCCAGCCTGCAACGCCGTGCTCCAGCGCTACCAGCAGCTGCTCGACAACACGATCATCGGCTTTCCGGTGGTCGCCATGCGCTGCCTGCGCTTTTTTCAGGCGCTCGCGCCGCAGCAGCTGCTGGTGCTCGCCGGCGACAAGGCCAGCGCCGATCTGGAGTCGCTCGCCGCCCAGGATGCGCCCCGGCTCACGGTCCACGGCTCGTTTTCCGTCACGGTCAACTATCACGCGCTGGGCCTGTATGCGCAGCAGCTCGGCGGCCAGATGCTCGCCAGCAGCGACCGCCACGCCAACCTCGCGGTCGCCGCCTGGCTCTGGGGCCGCGCCGCCCAGATGGACTCTGCCACGCGCCACGCTTTTGCCCAGGCCAGCGAGCCGTTCAGCCCCGACGACTTTTTTACGCTCAAGCAGGGCCTCGACCGCCTGCTGCCGCTGCTGAGCCTGCCGCAGATTGTCGCCTTTCTGCGCCTCAGTCGCTGGGACGCGCACATCTTCCGCCAGGCGCTGCCCGTGCTGCAGGAGATCGTCGCGCAGGCCGATGCCGCCGAGCGCCAGCAGCTGCTCACGGCCATCGACGCTGTCTGGGCCAACTACTACCACATCGGCGAGCCAGACGACCTGGCCTTCGGACTCGGCACGCTCTGCTTCAGCCTGGAGCAGCCCGCGCGCGCGCGCAGCTTCTTCGAGCGGTCGCTGGTGCTCTACGGCCAGCACGCCAGCACCGCCTACAATCTGGCCCTCTGCCACCAGGCCCTTGATCAACCCGAGCAGGCCGCGCGCTGGCTGGCACAGGCGCTGGAGCTAGACCCAAACCTTGCGGCAACACTCTAGCCAGCAGCGCCGCACGCTACGCCTCGCGCCGAAGCAGCGGCGCAGTGCAGCCACGCCCAACCCAACGCCCGTCGAGATTGTGCTGATCAGCGGCGGGCGGCTTGGTTGATGAATCAGCGCTGGTGGTTGTGCGCCTGTGGTACAGCTGTGGAGTCTGCGCTGGTGCCAGCGCACACGTTCAAGCGATTGCATGCATCGGTCGGGCCTGCTCAGCCTGCGCCTGTGGCTGCACCGCACTCAGCACGTAGCGAGCACGGGCTACGCATCAGGCGCAGCCAGCCGATCAATCGCTGGCTCCGGCATCACGCCTGGCTGTGCATACCAGGCAAAGATCAGCGGCACGCTGTACACAGCCTTGTCATCGGCGAAGTGCAGCAGCACCTGGCGTGGAGCAGGCGCGCTCGGCTTTTGATCGGGCGGATAGGCGATGTCAAACCAGCTGCGCACGTGATACGCTGGATACTCCAGCGCCTCGAGACGCACCCACTGCCCCCGCCGCACCTGATACGCCGCGCCATTCGCCAGCATGATCACCGATGTGCCACCAGCGCGTGCGCTGACCGGGCCGCTGCGATCCAGCCCTGGCGGCAAGAAATAGACTGGGGTGACAGCGCTATTGCGCAGCAGCAGCACATTGTCGCGCACTGAGACCTCTAGCCCAGGCGGCAGATCAGGCGGCAGCGCGCCCACGCGCAGCACTTCGCCGTAGCGCAGCGACGGAATGCTGCGCCCGCAGCCATACAGCAGCAGCAGCGTCAGCCCACCGCACAGCCAGCGCATCCTCAACATCATTTTTAACATGGCAACACCTCAGCGTGGGAAGCACAGGCGGCGCAGCAGCAGTCACCTATGCGGCTTTAACCTCTTCTGTTACTGCTGAGGGTAGCACGGCTAAATGGACATTTTCTGCACATGGTGACGGCGCAGGGCGCAGACTAGGGGCGAATCACCCGCAGACCATCAAGCCACACCCGTGCACGAGCGGGCGCGCACCTGCGCTGACTCTGCGGCAGAATCACGGGCGATGAACCACGGTGCTTTTTTCAAAAAAGTATGTGCGCAGTCGGGGGAGGTTGTGGAGTAGAGCTAGGCGCGGGCACACGGACGCCAGGGATCAGGCGACTGCGGTCGCCTGATCTATCGTCCATCCGATCAATCATCACTCGTGGGTGCTCAGCCGTCGGGCGACGGTCTCACGCTGGGGGTGCGCGCTCTTTCTTCTATCACTACAGAGCATACCATAGCGAAATGTACAAGTTTTGTACATTGTGGGCTGCTTTAAGGCACAGAGCGAGCGCGCCTAGAGCTGTTGTGCCGCCGGGCTGTTGAGGAAATCGGCCAGCGCCTGCGTGAGCTGGGAGAGGCGCGTGTTGAAGCGCCGCCGACCAAGCCCGGTCAGCCGCAGGATAGCCTCCTGCGTCACGCCGTAGACCAAATACTCGAGCAGCTTGCTGAGCTGGCGCTCGTCGAGCGGAGTGGGCGGGATAGCGCGCAGCTGCTGCTGAAACTGCTTGAGCAGCTGGCGCACGTGACGCTGGCCGCCCAGCCGCCGCACCAGCTCCTCGGCGGCGGCGCGCTCCTGGGGGCTAGCGAAGTGCAGCGCAGTGGCGAAGAGCGTGAGCAACGCGCGCGCATCAACGCTGGTGATCAGATTGCTGGTTGGGCGCGGCGTCGTGCGCAGGAGGAAGCGCACCACCTCCGAGGCCACCGCCAGCAGCGGCGTGGCTGGAGCGCGCAGCGGGGCGTGCTGTGTGGCCTGCGCCAGCTCCAGCAGCACGGTGGAGTGCTCGGGGAGCAGCGGCTTCTCCAAGATCAGCATGGCTCCGGCCTCGGCGCAGCGCTGGCGGCGCTCGGCGGTCATATCGGCGCTGATCGCCGCCAGGGCGACGGGCTGAAGCTGGCCTTGGAGCATCAGCTGGTAGAGGTGGGCGAGCAGATAGTAGCCGTCCATGCCCTGCTCGTCGTGGGGCAGCGGCAGATGCATATCGACAAGCACCAGGCCCGGCGTGGCGGCGGCGGCGGGCGCGAACAGCTCCTGGGCCAGCACCACCGCAGCGGGGATCGTGCGGGCGTGCAGCAGCGACCAGTCGGCGGTCAGCACAGCCTGCGCCGCCAGCAGATCGCTGGTGTTATCTTCAACAATGAGCGCGGGAATTGGCATAGGCGTGGCTCAACTACAGCGGAGCGTGCTCCGCATCGGCGAGAGGCAGGGACAGGCGCACCAGCGCGCCGCGCCAAGCAGCACAGCCACGCCACAATCAATCGCCCGTGCACGTGCACGGCATTGCGCGCATCCTAGCACAGCCACGCCATTCAGCCAAGCAGCAGCAGCCCGCGCCAACCGATGTCGGCGCGGGCTGGGCAAGCACAAGCGCTTCGCGCTGTGCTAGGCGGTGGCGGTGTAGGACTCCTTCATCACATCGGCGAGCAGTGTGTAGGCCGCAGCCCAGGCATCAGCCACCTCGGGGGTGTAGCGGCTGCCCAGGCCCTGCTCTAGCGTCCATAGCAGCGCCGCGCCCACAATATCGTAGTGCTCAGGCAGCACATTGTAGCCCACGTGGCGCTCGCCGAGCGCACGCGCCGCCGGCAGGATAACATCAAGATTGCGCAGGTTGAACACGACAGTGGTGAGCATGTTCATCAGCTTGCGCCCCTGCTCGACCATATCGCTGGTGAACATGCTGCGCGTGTGTGGCGCAATCTGAAACAGGCGCGTGTAAAACAGGTTCGCGACCGACTCTGAGCTATTGCGAATGTGAGCAAACGAATCTTGGACCAGCTGAACCTGAACATTGGTAAGCATGTGCAATGCTCCTTATTGCATGATAGAGAAGAACGTTGTTGAGTAAGTTCAGGCTATCGAGTAGCGTGCGATAGCCAGCAGCGCGGCACGAGCTTAATCTACGGCAGCAGCATCGTGAGCATCCTCATACAGGCGTATGTGTGTTGAAAGACGTAGATAGCGCCTTGAGACTTTCCTTTGCGTACGTCCGACGCTATCGAACCACCTGCACCAAGCATAGCGCAAGCATCTCCCTTTTTTCTCCCTCACGGCAGCATGGGCCACTGGAGTCACAGGAGCAGCGCTGCTGCGTAGAGACGGCATCCACAGATTCGGCCCATCATGAGACTTTTTTGCAGCACAATGAGACTCCCCACCAGCGCCACGCAGCTATGATGATGGCATACGGATAGCAGCATTCTTGACTCAGAAAGGAGCCACACAACACGCAGCTTAGCGGCACGAGGAACCGTTCGCCGGTAGACCATGCAGGCGGTCGGCGCGCTGGTAGCGCAGCAACGCTGGCCGCCCCGGCCATCCAAACACAACCAAGGAGCGAACAATGTGGTGGAAACACATGCCGAAGAAAAAAGCTATCAGTCTCGTTATCCTTCTGACAAGTTTGCAGCTAATCACGGTGCAGCGCCCAGCGCTAGCTCCGCTGCCTGCTAGCTTCGCCGCCAGCGCCAGCGCAGCAGCCCTCGCCGAGCCGTGCTTAACCAACGATCCGTTCCAGCTCGCCGATCTGCGCCAGGCGCTCGCAGAGACCAACCCCGTCACCACGACCCAGCGCATCAACGAGTGGATCAGTGTCGAGTTCGTCGAAACCGCCGAGTTTACCGAGACCGCGCCGGATGAGCTGCCGCCGCCGTCGTTTGAAGTTCCGTCAACAGTGCCTGATCCCGACCCGAGCCAGACCAACTACGGCCAGGTTGAGCTACAGGTGGTCAATGCAAGCACCAACAATGTGTTCAAGGTGGTGATGCAGCAGTCCATGCTCCAGCAGATCCACAGCTGCCACGAGCAGAGCGGCATGACCGACGCCACCGCCGGATTTGCGAACCTTGACGACGCCGAGCAGACCAGCACCGTGTACCTGCCCTTCGTGCGCCGTGGCGACAGCCCGCCAGTAAGCGTGGCCCAGCTGCCACAGTTCGGCCAGATCATGGGCCTCAGCAATGGCGTGGACTCGCGCGTGCTGCGCTCGCCAACCACCACCTGGCCCTGGCGCGCGATCACCCAGTTCACCAACATCAGCAACAATCCGGCAAACGATATCTCGAACTGCACCGGCACGCTGATTGGCCGCCGCCATGTGGTGACAGCCGCCCACTGCATCAACAAGCAGGGCACCGGCACCTGGTACAGCTTCCGCCTTGTGCCCGGCAAAAATGGCAAGGGCGTCGAGCCATACGGCCACGTCGATATGCTCCCAGGCAGCAACGATGTGCTCTACTATACGCCGTGGGAGTGGCGCAATCCGCAGACGACGCACTGGCAGTGGGATTGGGGCTTTATCGTCCTGCCGCAGCCAATCGGCAACCAGACCGGCTGGATGGGCTATGCCGCCGTTCCTGGCAGCACCCTAGAGGCCCAGGCGAAGTACAACCGTGGCTACCCACGCTGTGGCACCGCCATCTCCCCGCCTGGCTGTCAGGACTCGCGCATGTACGGCGATCAGCAGCTATGCAACATCGGCGGCTACTACAATCAAGGCCCAGATGGCTGGAATCGCCGCATCAGCCTCTCGTGCGATATGAACGGCGGCCATAGCGGCAGTGCGATCTACCACTACTACTACAACGCAGGCCAGCAGCAGTGGCTGCCAGCCGTCACAATGGTGGTCAGCACCCAGTCTTGCTCCACTGGCTGCGGTCCAGCCGACAACTATCCCAACGTCGCGCGCCGCCTGACGCCCGCCGACGTGCACCTGATCAGCTGGATGCGCGAGATGCTCCCGTAATGGACTCGATCACGAGCAGCGGCAGTCTACGAGCTGCCGCTGCCGGAACACCTACACACCGCGACGATGCAGTGTGAACACCGTCTTGCCGCGCCGCTTGATCACCTCGGTCAGCTTCAGCTGATGCTTGCGCGCCAGCCCTGGCAGCAGCCGATTGATCTGGCTATCGGCGACCAGCCAGACCATCCCGCCAGGCCGCAGCAGATTGAGCGGCCCCAGCACAAAATCTTGCTCAATCGCCGCATCGCCGATCTTCGTCGGCAGATCCGTTACGACAAGATCGAAGTCAGCGCCAAGTGCAGCGCGCACACCAACAGCGCCGACAACCTGCACATTCGACAGGCCGTTCAGCGCCGCGTTGTGGCGCGCATAGCGCAGCGCCAGCAGATCCTTGTCCAGCAGCGTCACGCTCGCCGACGGAAACAGCTTGGCCAACACCAGCCCCAGGTTGCCGTAGCCGCAGGCCAGATCCAACACCGCCTGCGGCGCTGTGCTCAGCGTTGGCACCAGCGTATGCAGCAGCAGATCAACGCCTGGATCGATCTCGTGCGCCGAGGCCAGCAGCGCCGCCGTGTCGAACGCTAGCTGCGTATCGGCAAAGACATACGTGAGCCGTCGCTTGAAATATGGATCGTTCAATTCGGTCATACGCGCCTCCATCTGCAAAAGCACCGCCGCCAGCCAGCGCCCACAGCGCTGCCCAATCTGGCACAGCCGCCTTGACAGCAGCCACACAGCGGCTATGATAGACAGCCGCAGCCCAGCCGCTGCGGCAGATTCCACCCACTGGCCTATCATATCAGTAAAGCGCGGAGGAACGTGCGATGGCAAAGGCGACCAACGATGCCTACTTCAAAAAGCGCATCACCTACACCCTCAACCGACACCAATTTATGTTTGATGTCGCCGAGCTGCTCTTCTCCTCGCACGCTGTCGATGTCGGCACGCAGTTTCTGCTGCGCCAGCTGCTCGCGCTCGCGCCAGCGCCACGCAGCATCCTCGACCTCGGCTGCGGCTACGGCGTCATCGGCATCGTGCTAGCCCATGGCTATCCGCAGGCGCAGGTGGTGCTCAGCGACAAGGATCTGCTGGCCGTCGAGTACACGCAGCGCAACATCGCGCTCAACAACATCGCCAACGCCAGCGCCAACGCCAGCATCAGCATCGACGATCTGCCGCCGCAGCAGTACGACCTGATCGTCTCCAACGTGCCCGGCCATATCGGCGACCTGGCCATCGAGCAGGACTTTATCCTCAAGCCCGTGCGCCAGCTCGCGCCAGGCGGCCGCTACGTGATCGTCATCGTGCACCCGCTCAAGCCGCTGATCACGACCATCGCCCAGCGCCACCAGCTCGGCCTCGACCTGCTCGGCGACCGCGGCGGCCATGCCGTCTACGCGCTCACCCCGCCCCAGGGACACTAGCGCCACAGCACTGCCCAGGAGCAACCTCGACTCTGGACAGTGATCCTCGATGATCCTACGGCATCTAGTCGCCATGGAGTTTGGGGTAGCGCCGCTAGCCCTCCGGCGGCGCGAGGATTTCTTGGACGCGGCCAACACGCCCGTCGGTCAGGCGCACCTTGATGCCGTGCGGGTGGTACGCCGAGGAGGTCAGGATCGTCTGCACCACGCCGTTGGTGCGCTTGCCTGTGCGCTGATCCTGCTTCTGCACAATCGCCACGCTGAGGCCCGGCTTGATATCGCGCCGCTGCCGTCCGTCTTGCTGATCCATCGGTCTAGCTCCTTATCTAGTGTAAACCATTTCTGGTGCGGTCACCGCCGCCGCACGTACCTGCGCTGAGCTGCAAGGCGCGTGGCCCGCCAGCGTCCAGCAAACCACAAACTGTGCATCCAACAGTGCACCTGCGCACTGCACGGGTTCGCTGCGCCTGCTGAGCCGCAGGCCCACAGCAGGCCAGCCTGCATCAACCACTGCTCTCCCCATCCAACAATACACCTGCACACGCCACCTGCACGCGCTCGCTGAGCCGCAGGCGCACAGCAGACTAGCCTGCATCAAACCACCGCTCTGCCCATCCAACAACCCACTTACGCGCTGCGCGGCCATGGGTTTTTAGATGATCAGCGCTGTGCGCGACCAAGGCGCGGCGCAAGCAGTCCTTGCTTCACGCCGCCCCAACCGCTCAATCACTCGTCGCCTGCTGGCGCTGCCACACGCTCAGGTGCGATAAAAACACAGCGCGTTTTATCAGAAAACGCTTGACACTACAGCGGCACCACCGGCTCGGCTGGCTCCGCCGCCGACTGCGGCCTGCGCTCGCCCAGCGAGGCAACCATGATGCCGCCAAGCAGCACACAGCCACCGACAATCTGCAGCGGCTGCGGCACCTGGCCCAAGATGAGCAGCGCCAGGATGGTCGAGCCAATCGGCTCAGCCAGCACCGCCACGGTCACAAACGTCGCCGAGAGATAGCCCAGCGACCAGTTGAGCGCCGTGTGGCCAAGCAGCTGCGGCCCCACGGCCAGCGCCAGCATCAGCCCATAGGCCAGCGGCGAGTACCCCAGCAAGCTTTGGCCCGCCAGGCTGCTCCAGGCCAGCAGCACCAGCGCCGCCGCGCCATAGGTCATGCTGATGTAGGCCAGCAGCGTAACGCGCGAGCGCAGCGCGCGCCCGGCCAGGAAATAGCCGGCCACCGCCATCCCGCCACCAAGCGCGAGCGCATCGCCGAGCAGCTGGTTCGCGCCGCCCAGCGCCTGCCGCTGATCGCTCAGCGCGATAAGCACGCTACCGACCACGGCCAGCGCAAGGCCGAGCAGCGTCGCCTTGGCCACGCGCTCACGCCACAGCAGCCAGCCCGCCAGGCTGACCCACACCGGCGTCGTCGTCACCAGCGTCGTCGAGGAGGCCACCGAGGTGTACACCAGCGAGGCGAACCAGGCTGCAAAGTGCAGCGCCAGAAAGACGCCAGCCAGCAGCGCTAGGCCGCGCTCGCGCCAGCCAAGCGTGCGCAGCTCTGTCCCTGCGCGCGCCCAGGCCAGCGGAGTCAGGATCAGCGCCGCCAGCGTCAGCCGCCCCGCTGCAATCGCCAGCGCCGGAGCACCAGCCTGCTCAGCGAGCTTGAACAGGATCGCCGCTGTTGACACAATCATAATGCCGATGGTCAGCACCACGTAGCGCACGCTCGCCATCGCTAGCCCTCTTCCGCCGACTCACGCGGCACACGCGGCATGATCGCCGACACAACCTCGTAGGTGTTGGTGCCCAGCCACTCGGCCACCTCCTCCGCCGTAATCTGATCGTCGCCCTGTTGACCGATCAGCACCACCTGGTCGCCACGGCGCGTCGGCGGGCAGTCGGTCACGTCGATCATGGCATAGTCCATACACACGCGGCCCACCACCGGCGCACGATAGCCGCACACCAGCACCTCGCGCCAGCCAGCCGGTGCGCGCCGGAAGCCGTCGGCGTAGCCTACCGGCAGCGTCGCAATCCGTGAGGGCCGCTCGGTCACAAACAGCCCGCCATACGACACTGGCGTGCCGCTGGGCACATCGCGCACCTGGGCGATCTCGGTGTGGAAGGACATCACCGGCCGTAGCTCGATCGGCAGCGGCACCTCGGGCGCTGGCGCAAGGCCGTAGAGCGCAATGCCCGCCCGCACCATGTCGTAGCGCGCCTGCGGAAAGCGCAGCGCCGCCGCGCTGTTGGCCGCATGCACAATCGGCGGCCGCAGACCAGCCGCCTGCAGATCGGCCAGCAGCTGCTCAAAGCGCGCGTGCTGGGTCTCAAAGTAGGCGGTGTCCGGCTCGTCGCCGGTGGCAAAGTGCGTGAACAGCCCCTCCACCTGCAGCTGCGGCAGCGCGGCGACCGCCTGCAGAAAGCCGGGCACGTCGGCGGGCGCTAGCCCCAGCCGCGTCATGCCTGTATCGACCTTGACGTGCACCCGTGCGATCAGACCGGCCTGCACCGCCGCCGCCGACAGCGCCTGCGCCATCTTCAAGTCAAAGATGGTGCAGCGAATATCCTGGCGCACAGCGTCGAGCGCCTGCCAGGGCGGCGTGTAGCCCAAGATCAGGATCGGAGCCGCGATGTCGGCGTGGCGCAGCGCCAGCGCCTCGCCCAGCGTCGCCACGCCCAGCATGCGTGCGCCACTGAGCAGCACCGTGCGCGCCGAGCGGATCGCGCCATGGCCGTAGGCGTCGCCCTTGAGCACAGCCATCAGCGGCGCGCCTGTCAACTCGCGCAGCCGTGTGGCATTATGCGCCAGCGCATCAAGGTCAATCCGCAGCGTCGTCGGGCGGTCAGGCGTGCCCACGCGCACATGGCGCCAGGCGCGCTCTTGGCGCACAAGCACCGCATCAGGCGGCACATCACGCTGCAGCAAGCCCGCCGCCACGCGCTCCATGCGCGACTCTGTGGCCCCCTTGACCAGCACCAAGTCGCCATCGCCAAGATCGCTGGGCAGCGCCTGGATGGCCGCCGCCGCCGTGTACACCGACGTGACCTCCAGCTGACGGCCCTGCTGCAGCGCCGCCGCCCGCGCCGCGTGGGCGATGCTCGTCGCGCGGTCGCCCTTGGTGATCAGCACATCGACCACCTCCGCCGCCGCTGTGCCGATGCGCTCGTGGTAGTGCGCGCTGGCATCGCCCAGCCCAGCCATCTCGCCGAGAATCGCGATGCGCCGCCGCGCTGGCAGGTTGGCCAGCGTCTCCAGCGCCGCCAGCATCGAGGGAGGCGCGGCATTGAAGCTATCGTCGAGCATTACCGCACCCTTGCCGATCGACAGCGGGCGCAGCCGCCCCGCCGATGGCTCGATCCGCTGAATCTGCGGCAGCGCCTGCTCCAGCGGGATCGCGCACGCCAGCGCGGTGGCAATCGCCGCCAGCGCCGCCCGCACACCCGCCACACCAACCGTGGGCACCTGGAGCCGTAGCGTCCACTGATCGCGTTCAGTCCGCCGCGCCCCCACTGGCGGCTCGCCGTCGCTATGGCCGTGGAGATCGAAGCGCGTGCCATCAAGCGCCAGATCCACATTGCTGAACCAGAGATCGCAGTGCGGCCCGCTGCCGTAAGTTAGCACCCACGCCTGCGTCGACTGCGCCATCGCCCGCACGCGCGGATCATCGCCATTGAGGATGGCCCAGCCATCGGCGGGCAGCGCCCGAATCAATGCGCCCTTCTCCTCGGCTACATGGTCAAGCGAGCCAAGCGAAGCAAGATGCGCCGCGCCAACTGCCGTCACCACGCCGACCTGCGGCGGAAACAGCCGGGCCAGCTGCGCGATCTCGCCACGCCGATCAGCCCCAAACTCCAGCACAGCCCACTGGTGCGCATCACGCAGGCCGGCCAGCGCCACCGCCAGGCCCAGCGCCGTGTTGAACGAGCGCGGGCTAAAGAAGGTCGGCCCGCTGCCGCCAAGCACCGTGGCGATCGCCCGCTTGGTCGATGTCTTGCCCACGCTGCCGGTCACGGCCACAACCGTTGGCCGCACTGCCTGCACTCGCTGCGCAGCCCAGCGGCTGAGCGTTGCCAGCACATCAGGCGCGGTCAGCACCGTCACGCGCGGATCGATAAACTTTGGCGGCTCGACGCACAGCACGCCACTCGCCCCCGCCGCCACCGCGTCGCCAATAAAGGCGTGGCCGTCGGCACGCTCTGTGTGCAGCGCCACGAACAGCTCGCCTGGGTGCGTCAGCCGCGAGTCGTAGGCGATCTGCTCCCAAGCCTGCGATGGCCCCATCTGTATCACCGCAGCGCCCGCCGCAATCAATCCATCACAGGTAATCATCGAACACCTCTTTAGTTTGGTGGCAGGTGGAAACCTTTGCACCTGTCAGATCAATCGAGTATACTAACAAGTATCGTATCTTCGTCTGGAACGTGCCCATGATGCCATCAAATCTATCTGTTGATTCAGCGTCTGGATCTGATCAACCGCTGATGCTGCAAGTGCCAGCGCTCGCCGAGCTGCCGTTTCTGCGCCATGGCTTCTCCACGCGCGCCTGCGGCAATCTCGCCACACGCTACGGCCCGCCAGCCGAGGTCGCTGCTGCGCGGCGGCGCTTCGCCAGCTTGGTCGGTATTCATCCTGCCAATGTCGCCCACTTTGCGCTCACACATAGCTCGCGGGTGGGCCTCGTCAGCGAAGCCGACACCGTGGCTATCGACGACACCCCCTACCGCATCTCAATTCGCGGCCTGCTCGCCGACGCCAGCAGCCAAGACCTCCACTTCACCACCGTCCAGGGCATCTCCAACCAGCAGGGCATCGATAGCCTCGTCACCGCCACGCCTAACGTGGGCCTGTTTATGATCGTTGGCGACTCAGCGCCCGTGATGCTCGTCGCCCCTGCGGGCCGCGGCGTCGCCATGGTCCATGTGGGCCTTGTCGGCACCGTCAACCACGTCATTGATCACACCGTCGAGTCGCTGTGCCGCGTCGCCGAGTGCGACCCGAGCGAGCTGATCGCCGCCATCGGGCCAACCGTCGGCCCCTGCTGCTATGCCCTCGGCCAGTCGGTCACGTGGGGCCAGGTGGTCTCATCGGCCTTCTACGCGGCTTATGGCCCCACCGGTCCCGGCATTGTTGTGCGCAAAAATCGCTACTTTTTCGATCTGCCCGCCGCCATCAAGGCGCTGCTGGCGCGCAACGGCCTCACGCCCACCAACATCCACGCGCTGAATATCTGCACCGCCTGCGCCGACTCGCCGTTTTTCTCCCACAGCGCTGGCGTCGCTGGTCGTTTTGGTGCGCTGCTCGCACTCGTCTAGCGTCTGATGTTTAGCCCGCGCTGGCCGCATCGCCGCGCCGTGCATAGCCCTGCACCAGCCACCATCGTCAGCCGCCAACCGCCGTGCGCCAGCCTGCCCTGATCCCATGCGCCGCACCTAGCGCAGCCACCCGCCGAACAGCGCCGCGAGCAGCGGCGGATGGAACAGCAGCGGAGCAGGCAGCAGCGCAGCCGTGAGCGTCCACGCGCTGCGCCGCCAGCTGTGCGGCCAGTGGCGCACCCAGCGCCGCTCAGCCAGCATGGCCAGCGCCTGAACACTAAAGTACAGCGTTGGGCCACCCCAGCCGCCACGCGCCGGAAAGCTCAGCAGATACTCGTGCAGCAGCCCCGAGCCAAGAAACACCGCCGCCAACGCGAAAGGTGCACCAGCTCGGCCACGCAGCGGCTCCCAGAGTGCCAACGTCAGCACACGATGCACTGGCCGATTCCAGCGCTGGCCCCACCACTCGGCCAGACTCTGAGCATAGATCGGGCGATCAAAGGCCAGCTCGACGGGACGGCCCAGCGCCCACCATAGCGTCGCCCAGGTGCGCGTCGCGCCGAAGAACACCAGCACAATCAGCCCGACCCAGAGCCAGGCCCAGCGCACCAGCGGCACAAATACACGGCCAAGCGGGCTAAGCGCCAGCGCGGCGATGAGCACACCAGCACCAAGCAGCCGCACGCTGCTCCAGGCCAGCGCACGCACAGCGGCGCGCGGCTGCGGCTGCGCTGGAGTGAGCCACAGCGCAGGCTGCATGCCAACCCAGGCCAGCGTAAAGGCCACGAAGCGCCACCAGGTCAACTGCTGACGGATGCTTGGCGGCTGAAAAAGCCAAACCAGCGCCTTACAGGCCACAAAGGTGCAGCTCCACGTCGCGACAACGCGCCCGAGCGGCCCCCAGCGCCAGCTACACGCCACGCCGCCAGCGGCCAAAAACAGCCCCAAAAGCACGCTTAGCCAGTGGCGCAGGCGTGGCGACGCTGCCGACTGCAGCGTGCACCAGACGCACAACACACCACTGGCCAAGAGCGTAAAAAGGGCCAGCCAGGCGCGCACTAGCGCGTTGGATCAGGCATGAGCTTCCCGCTGATCGTGCGTGTTGCAGGACGGATGCTCTGCATCAGCGTGTAGCGCATCGTCTTAAGCTGCTCGAGTGTATCGATCTCGCTGTTGGCCCACTCGACAACCACATCGCGCAGCGTGCGCTGGCCGAGCTGTGGATCGGTGACGGTTCGATTCCACTGTTCGCTGCCGAGGCGGCGCAGCAGCACCAAGGTCTGCTCGCGCAAATTTAGCAGCGCCCCAACTTCCTCGAACGGCACGGACACATACGCGGTCGGCTTGCCAGCGAAGCGCGTGCTGAGCGTTGGGTTATCGTGCTGCACAATCTCGCGCAGCGCGGCATTGAACGCTTTCTCGCCAGCGTGCAGGGCCGAGATCACATCGACCATCGTGAGGGTGAAGCCTTCTGGGCGCTCTTGCAGCAGGTCGGGACGCAGGCCATCGACGCGAAAGCGCAGCTTATCACGCAGCTTCTCTAGCTCGGCCATGGCCCAGATCTCGTCGTGCGCCAGCGGGTACAGAACAGCAGGCTGATTATCTGTCATGTGCATAATCCTCAAGGTTGTGGTGTTCGCTACCTGCTAGTATAGCAGAAACCGCCGCACAGCTTGAGCAAGCTGTGCGGCGGCCAGGTGAGTGCGAAGCGCATGCAGCGCTACACGGTAAAGGTTTGCTCCATATCATTGACGCGCAGCGTATACGTGCCCGGCGGGAAATCGCCCTCCAGCGTGATTGTCTCGCTAAACTCCGAGATAACCTGCGCACAGTCGAGGCCCTTTGGGCGCTGCTTTGTAATTGTCAGCGTGATGGTCTGCCCGTCGCGCTGCTGCGCGATATTGTGCAATGTCGTGCAGCTATCGTTGAGATAGCCCTTGACAACCACCGCCACCTGCACCGGCATCGTCTCACGGACCTGCACATCGACCGACTCGATCGGCAGCTGGTTGATCTCGAATTTGGCCGCGTCGACGGTCGCGGTCGGCTCGGCAGCCGCAGTCGGTCGTGCAGCGCTTCCGCTCGAAGCTGTTGGGTCAACCTCCGCACCACAGGCCAGCAGCACGCTCGCTATTCCCAAGAAAACCAGAATTCGGCGCATAGCTTCCATCCTTTTAATAGATATGATCAAATGATCAACTCGACATCTAAACACGACAAACCAATCTACAGTTCAGACGCAGGGTCGGCTGGAAAGGTTCCGGGCAAGCGGAGCCGCGGCACCTGCGCAAAGTCGACGCTGGCCGTGCCAGTCTCGGCGGCGGCGGGAATAAGCTCCAGACAGGACTGGATATAGCGGCGCAGGGCTACCACATCGAGGCCGTGGTAGGTTGGCTCAAACGGAGCCAGCAGCTCAGCGGCGGTTGTCAGCAGAAAGCGTGGGCTGGTGATCAAGCCTAGGCGCAGCTGATTCAGCGCCACCGACAAACGGATCAAGCCCTTAAAAAAATCGCTGCGCTCGGCCCACCATAGATGTTCGAGCGCCAGCACGCCAGGAACAAACTCCTCGGCGTTGAAATGCGCGATGAAACGCGCCCAGTCATCAGCCATAGCAGCTAGCAATCCTCCTGCACTAAGCCAAACCAAGCGCCTGCGGTGCGCACACGGCGCTGTCACAGCAGGCAGCGTCCTATCATACACAACAATTTAATCTCCATTGAACCTTTTGTACCAAAGGGGAGTAATACACAAGGAAGGCAACACAACCGCTGTAAATCCGACTTAAGACCGATTGAGGGCATCACCACTTGGTGGGGGTGGCTTTTTGACACAGTACCTGATTCCGCTATAATGAACCGGCAATTCAAGGGCCAATCCACCCTACCCCAATCCAAAGCCTTCGAAAGGAGGTGGTCGCTGCTAGACAAACATGTCGGCCACAGTGAATCCCACTCACTGTGTTATTTCGATTAAATAGTGGTTGAAAACAAACCCTTGAGGAGGATCTACATGTTCCGATCCAAACGCCAACTCGTGAGCTTTATGCTCATGTTGATTTTGTTGGTGCCCATCCTGGCCGCTTGTGGTGGTACTGCTGCAACCAACACGCCTGAGGCTCCCGCAGCCACGGCAACTACAGATAACACTGGCCAAACCGAGCCAACTGCAGCCACCGAGCCAACGGCTGAGCCAACGGCTGAGGCCACCGCCGAGGCCACCGAGGAGCCGACCGCTGAGCCAACCGCTGAGCCAAGCGCCAGCGGCACCGATATGGATAAAACCATCATCATCGGTATGACCCAGGCTCCCGACACCCTGTTCGGCATCGAGTCGCAGTCGAGCGCCACCACCCAGGTGCTCGAGGCTGTCCAGCCAGTGTGTATCACCACGCTGAGCTACGACTATCAGCCGGTCTGCTTCGAGAAGATCCCGAGCCTTGAGGATGGCGACGCCGTCACCGAGACGGTCACCGTCGATAACACCTACGAAGGCAACATCGTCATCGACGAAGAGTTGATCACCGACACCACGACTCTGACCGAGTCGATGGATCTTGATCAGTTCAAAGTTACCTTCAAGCTGATCGATGGCATCACCTGGGAGGATGGCACGCCGGTTACCGCCGACGACTTCGTCTTCGCCTTCCAGCTCTACCAGGATCCGGGCATCAAGAATGCCTCGCGCTTCCTGCTCGAGCGCACCGCTGAGATCCAGAAAGTCGACGACCAGACCTTCGTCTGGGTTGGTGCCCCTGGCTACAGCGATGCCACCTACTTCCTGAACTTCTTTGGCCCCGAGCCGAAGCACGTGCTGGAGAGCATGGACCCGGCCGAGATCGGCGGCAGCGACTATGCCAACAAGCCGCTGGCCTACGGCCCTTACAAGATCGTCGAGAATGTGCCGAACGAGCGCACCACGCTCGAGGCCAACCCCACCTACTGGCGCGCCGACGAGGGCCTGCCGAAGGTCGGCAACATCGTCTTCAAGTACCTCACCAGCGAGGACCAAGTTCTTCAGCAGCTTGAGGGCGAGGAGATCGACGTTGTGGGCCAGATCGGTCTGACCCTGGCCCAGGCTCCGCTGCTAGACGAGCTGGAAAGCCAGGGCCTGGTCAAGGCTCAGTACGTCCCCGGCACCGTCTGGGAGCACGTTGACTTCGGTATCCAGCGCGGCGACGATCAGACGCCGTTCTTCGATGACGTGCGCGTCCGCCAGGCTGTCGCCTACGGCACCGACCGCCAGAAGATCATCGATCAGGTGCTCTACGGCAAGACGGTTCAGATGAACAGCTTCCTGCCGATGGATCACTGGGCCTATCCGCCGAACGGCGAGGGTCTGAACGAGTACGCCTACGATCCCGAGAAGGCCAAGGCCCTCCTCGACGAGGCTGGCTGGGTTGAGGGTGCCGACGGCATCCGCGAGAAGGATGGCCGCAAGCTGCAGGTGCAGTTCTACACCACCGAGAACAACGCCACCCGCCAGGCCGTCGCCCAGATCATGCAGGAAGACCTGAAGAAGATCGGCATCGACGTGGTGCTGAACTTCGTGCCCGGCCCGGCCGTGCTGTTCAAGAACGGCGCTGACGGCGTGCTCACCGGCCGCACCTTCGATATGGGTATGTACGCGTGGGTCAGCGGCTCCGATCCGTCAACCCTGCTGTACGTCTGCTCGCAGATCCCGACCGCTGACAACAGCTACGCCGGCCAGAACAACCCCGGCTACTGCTCAGAGGACTACGACAAGGCCGCGTTGGCCTCGCAAGCCGAGACCGACCGCGCCAAGCGCATTCCGCTGGTCATCGAGGCCCAGCAGATCTTCAACAACGATCTGCCGACCTTCCCGCTGTACCAGCGCGTCAATGTTGGCGCTGTCCGCACTGGCGTCACGGGTCCACAGCTTGACCCAACCAGCCAGCAGGACTTCTACAACATCGACGAGTGGGATATCACCAAGTAGGAACATCCCTCGGGAGTGGGGCCTCGGCTCCACTCCCACTCTTCTCAACCATGGCGATCACGCTCACGTGTTGCCCTCTAAAAACAAAAATAAAACGAAACAGTATGTTTTGATGCTATTGTCCAACACTATTGTCCATCAGCCTACATAGACACGAGGTACGCCATGACTGTCTACCTTATCCGCCGATTCTTTCAAATTATCATTGTGTTGCTGCTATCATCGGCGTTGATCTACACTCTATTCTCGGTCGCTCCCGGCGGCCCGCTCGATGAGCTTCTGCAGGTTTCCGATCCCAAAACACGGCCGTCCCAGGCGGATATTGATCGCCAAAAGAAGCTGCTCGGCCTCGACAAGCCCTGGTATCTCTGGTATCCCGTCTGGCTTACTGGCGATACATGGCTCGATAAAATTGGCCTTGATCAGTATGTCGGCGAGCGCCGCGGCGTTCTGCGTGGCGATTGGGGACAATCATGGAAGGTTCAGCGCAATAAGCCCGTGCTCGACCTGATCAAAGATCGCTTGCCCGCGACGCTCTGGCTCACCATTAGCTCAACCTTGCTCTCACTGATTATCGGTATCCCGCTCGGCATCTTCTCCGCAGTGCGCCAGTACTCGTTCTTCGACTACTTCTTCACTGCCTTTAGCTTCATCGGGATATCCATACCGGCCTTCTGGTTCGGTCTCTTGATTATTTCTGTGTCGCTGATGGCCAGAAATAGAGGATGGTTTTACTTCCCACCAGGCGATATCCTGGCCATCCGCGACTACGAGATTCCGCTCCTCGGGCCGGTTACCGCCGGGTCACTGCTCGATCGCATTATGCACTTGGTGATGCCGGTCACGGTGCTTGCGCTGCTCAACTTGGCAGGCTGGAGCCGCTTTATGCGCGCGAGCATGCTGGAGGTGCTCAACCAGGACTATGTGCGCACCGCCCGCGCCAAAGGCGTGCGCGAGCGCCTGGTCGTCTATAAGCACGCCTTCCGCAATGCCTTGATCCCGTTGATCACGATTGTAGTGTTCGCGATCCCCGGCGTCTTCAGCGGCGCGATCTTGACCGAGACGGTGTTTAACTACAAGGGCCTGGGCTTCTTGTTTATTAGCGCCCTCGGGCAGTCAGACTATCCGCTGGCGATGGCGTTCTTGCTGATCACCTCGGTACTGCTCGTGCTGGCGACGCTGCTCGCCGATATCTTGTACACGTTTGTCGATCCGCGTATTCGCTTGACCTAAAGGTCCTGACTGTTAGAAAGGCAAAGACATACAATGGCTGTTAATGCACAAGAAGCAGAGGCCCTTGAGGTCAAAGAAGAGCAGTATGAGCGTCCGTTTGTCGAGATCGTCAAACGCTTCATGCGTCACCGCCTCGCTATGGGCAGCTTTGTTCTTGTTACCTTGTTGATCTTGATGGTGTTCCTCGGTCCATTCTTCTCGTCGTTCACCGAACGGGCACAGGTACTCAACCACAAAAATTCACCGCCCTTCACCAACTATGTGCTCGAGGACCCAATCACCGAAGAGGGCAGCAACGATGTGCGCACAGCGCAAGGTACCGAGGTGACCTGGATTCTCGGCACCGACGAGCTAGGCCGCGACCTGCTCACCCGCCTGATGTACGCTGGGCGCGTCTCGCTCTACATCGCCTTTGCGGTGACGATCCTCGGTGAGCTGCTCGGCGTGATCATCGGCGTGATCAGCGGCTACTTCGGCGGCTTCGTCGATGCGCTGGCCATGCGCACCGTCGATTTCTTGAACACCCTGCCGCTGCTGCCAATCTTGCTCGTGCTCACCACCATCACCAAGCCAAGTGTCAACAAGCTGATTCTCATCTTGGTGTTTTTCGGCTGGACTGGCGGCGCACGCCTGATGCGCGGCCAGATCCTCAGCCTGCGCGAACAAGAGTTTGTCTCGGCCTCCAAAGCGCTCGGGGCCTCCAACACGCGCATTATGTTCCGCCACCTCGTGCCAAATGCGCTCGCTCCCACAATCGTGAATGCATCGCTCGGGTTGAGCAACGTGATGATCCTCGAAGCAGCACTCAGCTTCTTGGGCTTCGGGGTGCAGCTGCCAAACGCCTCCTGGGGCAATATGCTGCGCGATGCCGGCACCCTCACGGTGCTCGATAAGTATCCATGGCGCGCGTTCTTCCCTGGCTTGGCAATCTTTATCTGTTCATTGTGCTTCAACTTTATTGGCGATGGCCTACGTGACGCGCTCGACCCGCGTGCGAAACACTAGATGGGGGAAACTGTGGCAGAGTCTGATGTTTTGCTAAAAATTCGCAGCCTTAAAACCTATTTCTTCACCGAAGAGGGCGTCGTGCACGCTGTCGATGGCCTCGACTTCCAGGTGCGCCGCGGCGAGACCTTGGGCATCGTCGGCGAGTCCGGCTGTGGCAAGAGCGTGACATCGCTGTCGATTCTGCGCCTGCTCGGCAAGCAGGGCCGCACCGTCGAGGGCGAGATCATCTTCGATAACGAAAACTTGCTCGACTTCTCCGAGGAGGAGATGCGCAGGATTCGCGGCAACCGCATCTCGATGATCTTTCAGCAGCCCACCACCTGCCTCAATCCGGTGTTCCGCATCGGCGATCAGGTCATGGAGGCGCTGCAGATTCACCAGGGCCTCTCTGGCGACGAGGCCCGCGAGCGCGCCGTTGAGCTGTTCGCGCTGGTCGGCATCCCCGACCCGGCCCGCCGCATGCGCTCGTATCCACACGAGATCTCCGGCGGCCAAGCTCAGCGTGTGATGATCGCGATGGCGCTCGCCTGCAACCCCGAGCTGCTCATCGCCGATGAGCCAACCACCGCGCTCGATGTGACCATCCAGGCCCAAATCCTCGATCTGATGCGCGAGCTGCGCGATAAGGTCAACACGGCGATCATCTTGATCACCCACGATCTCGGTGTCGTCGCCGAGATGGCCGAAAATGTGCTTGTGATGTACGCCGGTCAGGCCGTCGAGTACGCACCAGTCACGGCGCTGTTCGACGCACCAAAGCACCCCTACACCCAAGGGCTGATCGCGTCAACTCCAATTCTTGGCTCCATCAAAGATGAGCTAGAAACCATTCCTGGCCAGGTACCTAGCCTGCTCAATCCACCGACAGGCTGCCGCTTCGCTGATCGCTGCGCCTACCGGATGGAACAGTGTACGCAGGAAAACCCACCAATGATCAAACTCGAAGGTGATCGGTTGGTGCGTTGCTGGTTGTATTAACGCAACCCAAGTTGTGAGGTAGATGATGACAGTTGCACCAATCAATGAGACACAACCGCGGGTTCAGCCGGCACCGGCCGAAGATCTGCTCCAGGTTCGTGATCTGAAAAAATACTTTCCGATTAAGGGTGGCCTCTTACGCCGCACTGTCGCCGACGTTAAGGCGCTCGACGGCGTCTCTTTTACCATCAAGCGCGGCGAAACGCTCGGCCTCGTGGGCGAGTCCGGCTGTGGTAAAACCACCACCGGCCGCACCATTCTGCGCCTGATCGAGGCCACCAGCGGCGAGGTGATCTACAACGATCAGAATGTGCTCACTGCGAGCCGCCGCGAGATGCGCGAGATGCGCCGCGATATGCAGATCGTCTTTCAAGATCCGTATGCGTCGCTCAATCCGCGCATTCAGGTCGGCGAGAGCATCGCCGAGGGCCTGCGGATCCACGGCATCGGCACTGCCAAGGAGCGCCGCGATCGCGTTGTCGCTGTGCTCGAGCGCGTGGGCATGAACGCCAGCCACCTGCGCCGCTTCCCACACGAGTTCTCCGGCGGCCAGCGCCAGCGCATCGGCATCGCCCGCGCCCTCGTCATGGAGCCAAAGCTGATCGTCTGCGATGAGCCAGTCTCCGCACTCGATGTGTCGATCCAGGCCCAGGTGCTCAACTTGCTCAAGGATCTCCAAGATGACCTTGGGCTAACCTACTTGTTTATCGCCCATAACCTCAGCGTGGTCGAGCACATTAGCAACCGCGTCGGTGTGATGTACCTCGGGCGCATGGTCGAGCTAACATCGCGCGATGAGCTGTTCAGCCACCCAATGCACCCCTACACTCAGGCGCTGATGTCGGCAATCCCGCTGCCTGATCCAACCGTCAAGCGCGAGCGCATCATCCTCCAGGGCGATGTGCCTAGCCCGGTGAATCCACCAAGCGGCTGCCGCTTCCATCCGCGCTGCTGGAAGGCGCAGGAGATCTGCCAGCACGAAGATCCGGTCTTCGAGCAGAAAAAGCCCGATCACTGGGTCGCCTGCCACTTCGCTGAGTAGCACGCGCCACTCGCCCAGCCTACGACCGGCGCTCATCAATTTCTCATTGGTGAGCGCCGCTTTGTATTCGACAAACTGAGCTGTCTGCGGTAGACTCGCGCTGTTAAGGACAGTCTCAGGAGGTTTCCATGACAGGTCGGTTCGGACGATGGGTCGTCTTTGTTTGCTTGGTGCTGGCACTCGGCGGATGTAGCTTGGAGGGCGGTGTCATCGCTCCCACGAGCTCCCCTGCTGTCGCACCATCTCCAACACTTCCCCCCACACCCAACGCCGACGAACAAGCCAGCCGTTGGGTGCTGGGCCTTACAGAAGAACCCCTCGATTTGTATCCCTATAGCATCGCCAACAGCACCGCTAGCCCGCTGATTCAGCTGCTGTACCCAGCGCCGCTGCTCGTTGTCGATGAGGCCTATACCACCACCGGCGTGCTGACATCGGTGCCCTCGTTCGAGAACGGCGATGTCGCCTACGTCACAACAACCGTCTATCTCGATAGCAATGGAGCCATCACCCAAACCCAAACCGAGGTTGTCTCCAGTGTGCCCCAGCTCACCATCACCTACCACTGGAATCCCAACTTAAGCTGGGAGGATGGCACCCCGCTCACCGCCGCCGACTCGGTCTTCGCCTATGAGCTGCTGCGCTCCAGCGCCGATACGCCGCAGCTCGCAGCCAAGCAAGAGCTAACCTTCGATTATGTCGCGCTCGATCAGCACACAACGCGCGCCTATCTCGCGCCAACGCGCGTCGATCCAAACTATCTGCTCACCGTGTGGCAGCCGCTGCCCAAGCATCTCTTTGATGCTACCGCCACGCCCGCAAGTGTTCGTGAGCGGCTGGCCCGCACGCCGCTCGGCTATGGGCCATACCAGCTCACAAACTGGAAGGCCGGCTTTCAGCTCGACTTCGCGCGTCGCCCCAATGCCAACGCCGCCCTGCCAGATATGGTCATCGCCCAGCTTTACTCCGATCTGGAAACGCTCGATCAGGCGCTTGTTAGCGGCAATGTCGATGTTGGCTGGAGCGAAGAGCTGCCCACGACCCTGCTGCCGAAACTACAGCAGCAAGCCCAGGACGATCAACTCACCGTTCGCCTGGTATCAACACCAGTCTGGGAGCATATCGACTTCAACTTGGCGGTCGTCGCCCTGCAAGATATTCGCATGCGCCACGCCCTAGCCTATGGCTTCAATCGAGCCAAGCTCGCCACAGATCTCTATGGCGCTGAGGATATTGTCTGGCATAGCTGGATCGCGCCGCAGTCGTGGGCCTATGCCGACGACCAGCTCGCACGCTATACCTACGACCCCGAGCAAGCGCGCGCCCTGCTCGATGAGATGAACTATACTGATATCGATGGCGATGGTCTGCGTGAATCGCCGGAGGGCCAGCCGTTCGCACTCAACCTGCTCACCAGCGAGCAAACGCCCGTGCGCCAGTTCATCGCCGAGCAGTTCAAGCAAGATATGCAGGCCATCGGGCTGCAAATCAACCTGGAAACGCGCTCGACCCAAGAGCTTTACAGCCCGCAGGGGCCGCTCTTCCAGCGCCAATTCCAGCTGGCACTGTTTGGCTGGCTGCGCACAGTCGATCCCGATGGGGCCGTGCTCTGGAGCTGCGCCGCTATTCCGAATGAGATCAACGGCTGGACTGGCGACAACTTCACTGGCTGGTGCATCGACACCGCCGATGAGGCTATTCGCAGCGCAACCAGCGGCATCGATCAAGACGCACGCGCACAGTCCTACGCCCAGCAGCAGCAGGTTTTCACCCGCGAGCTACCGGTGCTGCCAATCTTTGCCCGGCAGCAGGTTGTGCTCAGCGCACCAGGCATCGTCAATGTTCAGCCGGATGTGTTCGCACCAGTTACGTGGAACGTGGAGCAATGGCAGCGGCAGCCATGATCAGCAGCCTTGAGTTTTTTTTCATCGGAATCCTCATCGCACCAACAATCCTGACGCTGATGCGGCCCTATGAGCAGCAGGTGATCTTGATGTGGCTGCGGTCGGTCTGGCCGCTGCTGCGCCCGCTGCTCGGCTGGCTCTTTCTGGCCCTTGGTGTCCTGGGTATCATTCTGCCAATTCTCCAAGGCGTGCTGTTTCTCCTGATCGGCGTAGCGTTGGTCGGTCGCCGCAACCGCGTTATACGCCGCATCCGGGTGGCCTATCGGCTGTCGATTCGACAGCTCGCCCACTCACGCCGTCCAGCCCTGCGCTGGATTGGCCAGCACGCCCGCCACGCTATGTTTAGGCTGCTCAGCAAGCAGCATGCGCTGCGCCGCCGCCGCCACGAGCACCAGATCGCACGCCGCCGCTTTCGTGTCGCAATCGTGCCTCCGCCCAGCCTCGCTGTTCAGCTCAATATCTGGCGTCAGCGCTATGATCCTGGCTGGCGCTACGGCCTACCACCCCATATCATCGTGATCGCCGCCTCACGCACGCCACAGCGCCAGCGGCTAGAGCATGCGCTGAGCCAGATCTGCCAACAACTATCACCATTCCAGATCAGCTTAGAGCCACCGCTGTTGCTCGCCGACGCGCAGCGCGTCGGCTGCCCGGTTGCGCAAGGCCGCGAGCATGTCTGCGCGCTCCGGTCAAGCATCGCCGAGCTGGCCATCGCTGGGCTGCGTTTCTCGCAGCGTCAGGGCTGGCCAGCGCTCACGCTGGCTAAAATCAAACGCACGTCCAGTCTGAGCGCTGCCCATACCCAGATTCGCAGCTCGCTCAACAGCATCTCCTGGCGCACGAGCGAACTCGTGCTCTTTGAAGAACGTTTTGGACATCTATGGTATCGTGTACGCACATTCCCGCTTGGAAATCGACAATGATGTGGGCCACTCAACGTTGAGGAGGACTATTCGTGGAAACTACCTTCACTACAGCACAACAACAGTTCGATATTGCCGCCGAAATTCTCGGCCTCGACTCTGACCTTCGTGATATTTTACGCTCGACAAAGCGCGAACTCATTGTCAACTTTCCAGTCAAAATGGACAATGGGCGCATTCGCACCTTCACTGGCTTTCGTGTGCACCACAATATCTCACGCGGTCCAGCCCTCGGCGGCCTGCGCTATAGCCCCCAGACCACCCTTGAGGAGATGCGCGCCCTAGCCATGTGGATGACATGGAGCTCGGCAATTGTGCAGATCCCCTACGGCGGTGCGAAAGGCGGCATTATCTGCGATCACCGTGAGCTGTCAACCCATGAGCTAGAGCGCGTCACGCGCCGCTATATCACCGAGATCACCCCGCTCATCGGCCCAGAGCGCGACATCGTTATGCCCGACCTCAATACCAATAATCAAACGATGGCCTGGGCCATGGACACCTACTCGATGCAGCACGGCCACACCGTACCGGCGATCGCCACCGGCAAGCCGGTCCAGATCGGCGGCTCGCAGGGCCGCAGCCAGTCGACGGCGCTAGGGCTGTGCTACTGCGCCCGCGAGGCCGCCCACCAGCTCGGCTTCCAGCTGGAGGGCGCGCGCGTGGTTATGCAAGGCTCGGGAAATACCGGCCGCCAGGTGATGCGCGTCTTTGCTGAAGAGATGGGCTGCCACATCATCGCCGCGAGCGATGACCACGGCGGCATCACCAACCCAGATGGCCTCGATGTCGCAGCACTGATCGACTATCGTGTGCAGAACGATACCGTCCAGGGCTTTCCCGCTACCCAGGCGATTAGCACACGCGATTTGCTCGAGCTGCCGTGTGATATTCTAGTGCTCGGATCAGGCCAGAATGAGATCACCGGCGCAAACGCCTCGAACATCAAGGCCAAGGTGGTGCTTGAGCTAGCCAATGGTCCCATCTCACCAACAGCCGACACAATCCTGACCAACAAAGGCATCTTGGTGGTGCCCGATATTCTCTCCAACGCCGGCAGCATCGTCGTCTCGTACTTCGAGTGGGTCCAGGGCTTGCAAGAGTTCTTCTGGACCGAGCGCGAGGTCTGCGGCGAGCTAGAGCGCACAATGGCGCGCGCCTTCAATGAGATTCGGGCGATTGCCCAAGAGCGCAATCTTCAGCTTCGCACCGCCGCCTATCTGCTCGCCGTGGAGCGCGTGATGAGTGCCATGGCCGTGCGCGGCATCTATCCCTAGACCAAAGGATTCCTATGCAGATCGATATCCCGCTTGCGCACGAGCCAAGCTGCGCCGGCTGCGGCGGCCTCTGCTGCCAGTCATTTGTGCTGCCGATCGACACACCTGAGACGCGCCAGGACTTTGATGCGCTGCGCTGGCTCGTGCTGCATCGCGGCGTTCAGTTCCTTGTCACTGGCACAGCTTGGGAGATCGAGATTGCGCTGCCGTGTAGCCAGCTGCGCGCCGATGGCCGCTGTGCGATCTACGGCCGGCGTCCACAGGTCTGCGTAGACTACGAGGTCGCAACCTGCGAGCGCCATCAGCCACCCCACTACGATGCGCGCATCGACAATGAGCATGCGCTTGAGGCCTGGGTGCTATCGCGCTACGGTATGCGCCCGGCTGATCCGCGCTTCCCGGCGCATGGCCCAACCATGCGCGTCGGGCTGTTTGATTAAGCATCACGCATATAACCCACGCTAGCAGTGTTTGTTTCGGCGCTTGCTCCAGCACGCCGACCAGCGCTGCTAGCGCTTTTAATACCCTTCAGGAACAAATCTTGCCCGCAAAGCGTCTAGAACGTGATCATATCAATTCACGGTGGCTACGCCCCACCGACAAGTAGTGCGGGGCGCAGCCCCAAGGCCCCGGCAGGGGTTCACCCTGCATCTGCTCAAAGATGAGTTGGTATACACAGCGTAGCGTTGCTGTGTGTCGAGATAACAATAAACAAAAGGTATCTCGCACAAAAATGTATCAGCAAATTTTCAGTGCATCGTGACTGCTTATTAAAAAGATACGTAGTACGCTAAAAGTGTTGATCAGCATATGTATGTGCCGAGAGCTTCGACAATAGCGACTGTCTTGCCAATCGCATTGCCAGTTTGCTGCTGACGAGGCTCTTTTTGTTGTGAAAGGAACGGTATACACGTGAAATCGTTGAGGATATATAGCCCACCAGCCCTGCTCCGCTTAGTGCTGCTTGGCCTGCTGCTGACCCTGGTTGGCTGCACAAGCGCCAGCCCCACCGCTCCAGCAGCGACCGCCAGCGCGCCGAGCGCCACAGCCAATGGCGGCAGCCAGCCACCGGCCGCCACAGCGACCACAGCCGACAGCTCCAGCAGCGCCACCAGCGCGCCGAGCATGCCGCTAGCGCCTGGTGAGCCAAGCGTTGCGGTACAAACAGTGCTGGCCTACTATCAGGCGCTTAATGCTAACAACATCGATGGAGCCTACCGCCTGTGGGCCAACGACGGCGCAGCCAGCCAGCAGAGCCTGAGCGAATTCACCCAAGGCTTCAGCAGCACCGTCAGCACCGAAATTCTGCTTGCTGAGCCACAGGTGCTCAACCAGCCCAATCAGGTGCAGGTACCGCTGACAATTCTCGCGGTGATCAACGATCCGAGCGTCCCACAGCTTGGCCAGCGCGCCCAGCAGTTCAGTGGCAGCTACACCATCGACACCAGCGATCCCGCCGATGGCCTTGGCACCATGCTAAGCGCGAACATCGCACCGGTTGAGCCGCTGCAAATTGATCCAAGCCTCAGCGATCCACGCCTGCTTGTGCAGAGCTTCTATCAGGCGATCAATCAGCACCAGTATGGCCGTGCTTTTACCTACTGGAACAACAACGGCGTTGCCGCCCAGCAGCCATTTAGCGACTTCAAGCAGGGCTATGCGAGCACAGCCGAGGTCAAGGTTGATGTTGGTCAGCCGACCGAGAGCGGTGCCGCTGGCTCGGTCTACGCCGATGTGCCCGTGACAATCACCAGCACGCAGACCGACGGCAGCCAGACGACATACTGCGGCACATACACGCTGCGCCGCGCCAACCTGCCACCGTTTGATCAGCTTGGCTGGCACATCAGCCAGGCCCAGATCGCCGCGCAGAGCGCCACCAACCCCTGCCAGTAGCTGGAGCTAAAATAGCCAGCGGGCCATGATCATTACAGATCATGGCCCGCTGCTGTTGAGCGCGCTGTGGTTTAGCCGCGCGTCTTCTCGATGATCTCTTCCTGAACACTGCGTGGCACCGCCTCGTAGTGATCGAACTCCATCGAGTAGGTTGCGCGACCCTGCGTCGAAGAGCGCAGATCGTTCACGTAGCCGAACATGTTGGCCATTGGCACGTAGCCGCGCACCACCTGGGCGTTGCCGCGCGCCTCCATACCCTCAATGCGACCGCGGCGGCTGTTGATGTCGCCGATAACCGTGCCCATGTACTCCTCGGGCACCGTCACCTCGATCTTCATGATCGGCTCGAGGATCTGCGGGCTGCCTTTGCGCACGCCGTCTTTGAGCGCCATCGAGGCCGCGATCTTGAACGCCATTTCCGACGAGTCAACCTCGTGGAACGAGCCATCGTACAGAGTGGCCTTCACATCGACGACCGGATAGCCGGCGATCACGCCGGTCTCCATGGCCTCGCGAATGCCTGCATCAACCGCAGGAATGTACTCGCGCGGCACGGTACCGCCGACAATCGCGTTGACGAACTCGTAGCCCTTGCCCTGGTCGTTCGGCTCGAACTTGACCTTGACGTGGCCGTACTGGCCTTTACCGCCGGACTGGCGCACGAACTTGCTGTCGATCTCAACCAAGCGGGTGATGCTCTCGCGGTAGGCCACCTGCGGCTTACCAACGTTGGCCTCAACCTTGAACTCGCGCATCATGCGGTCAACGATAACCTCAAGGTGCAGCTCGCCCATACCGCGAATAATCGTCTGGCCAGACTCTGGGTCCGTGTTCAGGCGGAAGGTTGGATCTTCCTCAGCCAGGCGGCCGAGCGCGATCGACATCTTATCCTGGTCGGCCTTGGTCTTCGGCTCGATGGCCACCGCGATCACAGGCTCGGGGAACTTGATGTTCTCCAGCTCGACCGGGTGCTCAGGATCGCAGATCGTGTCGCCGGTGAAGGTCTGCTTCGGACCCACCATCGCGGCGATATCACCAGCGTAGACCTCTTTGATCTCCTCGCGGTGATTGGCGTGCATCTGCAGCAGGCGGCCAACGCGCTCTTTATTGTTCTTGGTGCTGTTCAGCACGTAGGAGCCAGCATCGAGGCGGCCCGAGTAGACGCGGAAGTAGGCCAGCTTACCGACGAAGGGATCGGCCATAATCTTGAAGACGAGGCCGGCGAACGGCGCGCTCTCATCGGCCTTGCGCTCGATGATCTCGGCATCCTCATCGTCGGGATCGGTGCCGGGGCGCACGCCCTTGATGCTGGGCAGGTCCAGCGGCGAGGGCAGGAAGAAGACCACGGCGTCGAGCAAGCGCTGCACGCCTTTGTTCTTCAGCGCCGAGCCACACAGCACAGGCACCAGCTTATTGGCGATGGTGGCGTTGCGCATCGCCCGCTTCAGCTCGGAGACCTCAAGCTCCTCGCCCTCAAGGTACAGCAGCATCAGCTCGTCGTCGGTCTCGGCGATCGACTCGATCATGTACTCGCGGGCCTGCGCAGCAGCATCGGCCATGTCGGCGGGAATATCGCGGACCTCTTGGTTGCGGCCCAGGTCGTCGAGATAGAAGACAGCCTTGTTCTCGAGCAGGTCGATAATGCCCTTGAACTGATCCTCAGCGCCAATCGGCAGCTGAATCGGCACCGGCTTGGCACCCAGGCGATCAACAATCATATCGACGGTGCGCTGAAAGTTCGCGCCAAGGCGATCCATCTTGTTGACAAAGCAGATGCGCGGCACGCGGTACTTATCGGCCTGACGCCACACCGTCTCCGACTGTGGCTCCACACCAGCAACCGCATCGAAGACGACCACGCCACCGTCCAGCACGCGCAGCGAGCGCTCGACCTCGGCCGTAAAGTCCACGTGGCCAGGCGTGTCGATGATGTTGACCTGGTAGTCGTCACCATTGACTTCCCAGTGGGCCGTGGTGGCAGCCGACGTAATCGTGATACCACGCTCACGCTCCTGCTCCATCCAGTCCATGGTTGCCGCACCCTCGTGGACTTCGCCAATCTTGTAGGTGCGCCCAGTGTAGAAGAGCACGCGCTCGGTCGTGGTGGTTTTTCCGGCGTCGATATGAGCAATAATGCCAATATTGCGTAGTTTTTCTAGCGGTGTTGAACGAGGCATTCAACGATCTCCTAGTTTGTTGTTAGAGTCGGAGGCTGCTGTGGTAGCACTGCTTTGTGATGAGGTTCACCGCAGCCGATCAATTGTACCATGAAATCGCTCTAGGCACGCCAAAGGCGGCTAAACACCATGTCTAGCCGCCCAGGCATACAGCGAGCGATCGGTGTTTAGAAGCGAGCGTAGTGCGAGAAGGCGCGGTTGGCCTCGGCCATACGATGGACTTCCTCACGGCGGCGCACGGTGGCACCGGTGTTGTTGTAGGCATCGATCAGCTCGGAAGCCAGGCGCTCGTACATGGGCTTGCCCGAGCGTGCGCGCGAGGCGTTGATCAGCCAGCGAATGGACAGCGCCACACGGCGATCTTGCTTGACCTCGACCGGCACCTGGTACGTCGAGCCACCAACGCGCTTCGGCTTGACCTCGATGGTGGGGCTGGTATTGCGCAGCACCTGCTCGAAGATCTCCAGCGGCTCTTTGCCTAGGCGATCACTGGCCATCTCGAGCGCTTTGTAGACGATGCGCTCGGCCACGCTTTTCTTGCCGTGCAGCATCACCTTGTTGATCAACATCTGGATTTGAATGCTCCCGTGCATCGGATCGGCCGGCACAGGGCGCTTGGTAATTTTACGTCGTCGCGGCATAGCGTTTCACCTCAGATCTTATTTCTTCTTGGCCGCCTGCTGGCCCTTCTTCGTGCCGTACTTCGAGCGTCCCTGCTTGCGGTTGTTGACCCCCTGCGAGTCCAACGTGCCGCGCACAATGTGGTAGCGCACACCTGGCAGGTCCTTTACACGACCGCCGCGGATCAGCACCACCGAGTGCTCTTGCAGGTTGTGGCCCTCGCCAGGAATGTAGGCCGTGACCTCCATGTTGTTGGTCAGGCGCACGCGGGCAACCTTACGCAGCGCCGAGTTCGGCTTCTTGGGCGTAACGGTCTTGACCTGGGTGCACACGCCACGCTTCTGCGGCGCACCACGACCACGGGTCAGCTTGCCAGTTAGCGAGTTGTAGGTGAACCGCAGCGCCGGCGCTTTGGTCTTCTTGTACACCGGCTTGCGCGGCTTGCGAATGAGCTGGTTAATTGTGGGCATCAATTCCTCCACAAATGGAATCACAAATGAACGGTTCTCACGTCTACTAAACCGTGAGCGTCTTTTGGTCTGGATGACCAAGGCATTGCCGTCCCAATGCCACTACACAACGTGTTTTTCATAACAAACCCCTGCCGAGATCGGCAAGGGTACTCAAAGCGTGGTGGGCGGTAATGGACTCGAACCATCGACCTCGTCGGTGTGAACGACGCGCTCTAACCAACTGAGCTAACCGCCCTTAGCGATGTGCGCCGTAGTATAGCATAGCTCCGCCCTTCCTGCAAATTGCACAAACCCGCATCGCAATGCTGGATTCTCCGTATTGTTTAAGATGTATCTACGCCAAGTCCTTGACTATCGCTCAGCAGCAGCGCCTTAGCATTGATCATTGTGAAAGCCAATCGAATACCTACGCCAGCCATCCACGGGACCCACGATTAAGCTCAAGGGCCTAAGGGCATAGTGCTAAATAGCACACAACGCTCGACCTTCGGCCTTACTATAAAGATGGCTAGCAGCACGCCACCATAACCTACCTGCAACAAACTGCTACGCCTACCACAGCCGCAGCAGGGCTAATTTGACAAACCCTAGGAACGATGTTAGTATACGCAACGTCAACAACGACGCGGGGTGGAGCAGTGGTAGCTCGTCGGGCTCAACCCTAGGTTGCATAAAAACCTAGATCGGGCGGTACGTAGGGAAACTTACGTATGATTACCTGTCAAACTCGGGGAAACCTGTAAAATGGCAATCCCGAACCAAGCCCTAGCAATAGGGAAGGTCGAGAGACTGGTAGATAGGCACCCAAACGTAAAGTCGTGGGTGAAGGTACAGTCCAGACCACAAACCAGATTTTCTGGGCAGCGAAAGCTGTAGTTGGTATGCATAACCCGAAGGTCGGAGGTTCGAATCCTCCCCCCGCTACCAAACAAGAGCGGCTTGCGCAGGCAAGCCGCTCTCAAATTCGCCGATGTAGCTCAGGGGTTAGAGCGAACGACTCATAATCGTTAGGTCACTGGTTCAAATCCAGTCATCGGCACCAAAAAAAGCTGAGCAGACGTTTTGTCTGCTCAGCTTTTTTGTGTCCTCTGTTCCACACGACGAGAGCCATACCAGCACAGGCGGCCGCGCGCTGCGTGCGCTACTCAGCGTCCACGTCAGCGGGCAGGTAGCGCACGATGCAGGCGTGCTGCTCCTGCAGGCGCTCGATCTCAGCGGAGCGATCAAGCTGCTGGTACTCGGCGATGGCGCGCTGGCACTCGGCGGCCTCGCGGCGCAGGATGGCCGTGATCTCGGCGGCGCTCAGCTCGCGGCGCGGCACATCCCCAGCCAGCGAGAACATGCGCGGCGGCGCGGAGCTAGAGAAGCCCTCTGGCAGCGGCACGGCCTCGGCGTTGTCGATGGCGGCAATGAGTGTGCGCAACGCGGCGGCCTGGTTCGGCTGGCGCGCTTTCATGGCCGCGGTTAGATCGCTGCGCAGACGCTCGCGGATGGTTGGCTCGATCATGGACAAGTTCCTTATGTCGATACAATACGTTGCGCTCAGTATACGCCGCCTATACGACTGTGCCAAACGGCTAGCGATGGAGACGGCATCAGCCGCTGGTGGTAAGTGCACAGCCTCGTTTGACACTTAAGCGCGGCGCTGATCATCAGCGGGGCGGGTGCAGCACCACCAGCTTTGACCGAACACACAGGCAACACCGAACACACTTGCATCAACGCGCCAGCCCCCACGGCGAGCATCCATCCCTAACCCTGGCCCCAACACATGCTAGCCACAGCAGCCGCTTGCGGTGGTCGCACAGCATAGCGGTGGCACTCGCATCAGCAGGGCGGGCGCGGCTCAGCCTAGCTACACGCAGGCGGGCGGGCACGGCTTGGCCCTCGCGCACCTGCACTGGACAGCATACGCGGGCCTCTCTTCAATCACACCACCAGCGCGGCGCTGATCATCAGCGGGGCGGGCGCAGCACCAGCAGCTTTGACCGAACACACAGGCAACACCGAACACACTTGCATCAACGCGCCAGCCTCCACGGCGAGCATCCATCCCCAGCCCTGGCCCCAACGCACGCCAGCCACAGCAGTCGCTTGCGGTGGTCGCACAGCATAGCGGTGGCACTCGCGATCAGCGGGGCGGGAGTGGCACAGCCTGCACGCTGCGCAGGCGGGCGGGCACGGCCAGACACCGTCGCACACAGCGCTAGCAACACGCAACGACCGTTTTTCAACACCAGCACACAACAGAGACACGCCACACAGCGACGAGCGCGCTACGCAAGGGGTTTGTTGATCGGCTGCGCCGTGGTTGAGCGAGCGGCATACAGAGTGCGCCTGCGCTGCTGTCGACCCTGTCGGGTGCCCGCGCTCGTTCCCTGGTGTGGCAGCCGGGGATCCACACGCTAGCGTGTAGGTTGAACTGCGGATGGGTCGGCTTGACGCCTAGAGGCAGGGGCCGCGCCTGAAGCAGGCAGCCTCAGGCGCGGCCAACGTGCTGCTAATCAGCGGCGGATTCGGGGGCGCTGGGCGTTAGCTCGACGATCTCGGGCGTAATAACAGTGGGCGCTTTGCCGTTGCTGACCGGGACAGGATGCGGATCGCTGGCCGCCTCGGCGCGCTCGCCAAGGTTGGCGATGATCTTCTGTAGATCAATGCCGGTGAGCGCGTTGATCAGCTCCGGCGTTGATGCCAGCATCTGTGAGATCTCCTGGCTCAGCGCGCCCAAGCCGGAGCCGCCGTTGCCACCGCCGGTGTTGATGAGCGTGATGCGGTCGATCTGGCTGAGCGGCTCGTTGGCGGCGCGCACGATATCGGGCAGCTTCTCGATGAGCAGCTGGGCGATCGCGGCCTCGTTGTACTGCTGCCAGGCGTGGGCGCGCTGGAGCATACCCTCGGCCTCAGCGAGCGACTTGGCGCGGATGGCCTCGGCCTCGGCGAGACCCTGGGCGCGGATAGCCTCAGCCTCGGCGAGACCCTGGGCACGGCGCACCTCGGCCTCGGCCAGACCGCGCGCCCGCTGGGACTCGGCGTCGGCCAAGCCACGCGCCTTGTTTGTCTCGGCCTCGGCCAAGCCACGGGCCTTGTTCGTCTCGGCCTCGGCGACACCGACGCGCTGGAGCGCATCGGCCTTGCCCTCGGCGACACGCTTGAGGTTGATCGCCTCGGCCTCGGCGAGCAAAATCTGGCGCTCGCGCTCGGCCTCGGCGGGCTTGCGGATGGTGGCGTTCAGCTCCTGCTCGCGGCGCAGCGTCTCCTGCTGCTGCACCTCGGTCTCGCGCTGCTTGCGGATGAGATCGACCTGGACCTCCTCGGCGGTGACGGACTGGGCGGTCTTGAAGCGCTGGAGATCATAGGCGAGGTCGGTCTCGGCCTTGCGCTGATTGACGCTGGCGTCGAACTCGGCGCGGCGCATCTGGAAGTCGCGGTCGGCCTGGGCGATCTGGGTTTCGGCGGAGAGCTTGGCGAGCTGGCCCTCGCGCTGGGCGTCGGCGGACTTGATCGTCGAGTCGCGCTCGGCCTCGGCCTCGCCGATGGTGGCGTTCTTCTTGACCTGGGCGATCTGCGGGCGGCCCAGGGCATCGAGGTAGCCATGGGAGTCGCTGATCTCGCGGATGGTGAAGGAGACGACGGTGAGGCCCATATTGGCGAGGTCGTTGGTCGAGACCTCCTGGACCTTCTGGGCGAAGGTCTCGTGGGCGGTCATGATGTCCTCGACGGTGAGGGTGCCGAGCATCGCGCGCAGGTGGCCGGCCATCATCTGGTAGGCGATGCTTTTGATCTGATCGAGCGACTTGGACAAAAACTGCTCCGAGGCCGTGCGGATGGAGACATCATCGCCGCGCACCTTGATCTGGGCGACGGCCTCGACCTTGATTGGCACGCCGAGGCGGGTATAGAACTCAGGGGTGACAATATCGAGGGTAATATTTTCGAGGCTCAGGCGATCGACCTTCTCCAACACAGGCCAGACGAAGGTAGCGCCACCAGTGACGATGCGGTAGTGGTGTTCAGTGCCATCAGGTGCCGTATGCTTACGTCCGGAGATGATCAGGGCCTCGTTGGGGCCAACTTTGACATAGCGCACGGACCAGAGGAGGCCCATAAACAAGAGCAGCAGCACCAAACCGGCGACACCGAACAGGACGATTTCCATAGGAAACCAGCTTTCTCAGTACAGGGTCGGCGACCAAGGGGAAACTTCGCAACGATGGCCGTCGGCGAAAGAATAGAAATGCTGCCACGTGGTCAAGCCATGCATGCGTCGCGTGGCAGCGGCAGCGCAGCGGCAGCGGGCGGCGAGGAAGGACGTCGTCCATCTCTCAGTACGCATCCAAAATATAGTAGTTGCAGTGTTAGGTGTAGGGAACCACAACAGCGACATTATGCTCGAAGGCGACAATCACCACCTCAGCGCTGCGGGGAAGCTGCTGCTGGTCAGCGGTGCGGGCGGCGATCGTCTCACGCCGACCGGCGAGCACATAGGCGATCGTGCCTATGCCATCGGCGGGGATAGACACCGTGACCGTCGCAAGTTGACCGACGGCGGACAGCAGCGCAGGCGCATCGCCGCCCTCGGAGGCAAGGATGAGGCGCACAAACAGCCGAAACAGCAAGAGTGAGAGCGCGAGGCCCACGCCAAGGGCCAGCGGCAAGGCCAGCCAGCGGCTCAGGCCCAGCCCATTGCCGATTAGCCCGGTGGCACCAAAGCCGCCGAGAAACGCAGCAAAGGCGATCGGGTTGAGAAACGAGTAGGCGGGCAGTGAGGAGCCGTGGTGCGCGGCCTGCGCGCTGTGCTGCTGCGCGTGGCCGACGCGGTGGCCGGAGGGCGCGCCATGGTGCAGCTTGGGCGCGTGGCCAGCGTGGTGCAGCTTAGGCATATGGCCGCCGTGGGCCGAGCGCCCAACCGAGCTAGGCAGGCTCAGCAGCAAGCCCGCCGCCAAACAAATCCCGTAGAGCCATAGATCCGCCGAAATACCGAACATAGTCTGCCTCCAGGCAGCTGCGCAAGAACGATCAACAGCAGTACGCCACGAACAGGCGTGTGTTGCAGCGGCGGCGCGGTACTCACGACAAACCAACACCGCCGATGACCTAGCGCGCAAAAAACCACATGCTGTAGACGGTATTGTACGCCTGTGTGGCGGAAAGGTACAGAGGTACTTTCGTCGTGCGCGCGTGATGCCAACACGGCGCAAACAAAAGCTGCCACGTGCTGTGTGGCAGCTCAGATAGCCAGCTTGCAGCTCGACGCTACTGTTGATCGTGGACAGTGATCAGATAGCCATCGGGGTCGCGGAAGGTAAAGGTCTGACCAAACGGGCTTGGCGCGAGGTCGCGTACAATGGCCACCGACTGGGCCTTGAGCTGCGCGAGCAGCGTCGGTGCATCGGGCGCATACAGCCACAGCGCAACGCCAAGGCCAGGCTGGCCAGCATCGAGATCGACACCGGGCAGCGGTGTGCGCACAGCAAAGGAGATCGGCTGGGTGGCGAACACGACGGCATCAGGCGGGCTGTGGGGCGCGCGGGTGAGACCGACAACCTCGGTGTAGAACTGCGCAGCGGCAGCGAGATCGCGCACTTGCAGCGCAATAAAGTCTGGTCCCATTGTTGAACATCCTTTCTCAGTATCAGTACACTGATATTATATCAGGATACTGATATAGTATCAAGGAGATCGGAGCACATGAAAGGACAAGCGAATGGTAGATGAACAAATCGGCTATCAGCTCAAGCGCACGCAGCATGCGCTGCGGCTAGCAACCGATGCAGCGCTACGAGACGTTGAGCTGACGACGCCGCAGTATGCTGCGCTATGTGCGATTGAGGCCGCGCCAGGCCAGTCAAGCGCTGGGCTAGCGCGCTGGGCGTTTGTGACGCCGCAGACGATGAATCAGATTGTGCATGGGCTGGTAAAAAGCGCGCTCGTCGAGCGGCAGGAGCATCCAGAGCACGGGCGCATCATCCAGCTCTATCTCAGTGAGCAGGGACAGCAAGTGCTCCAAGCAGCCCACCAGCGCGTCGCCGCAGTCGAGGCGCGTATGCTCAACGGCCTCAGCAGCAGCGACCAGCAGCAGCTGCTACAGTGGCTCCAGCAGTGCGGCGCAGCGCTAGAGGCTGATGCCAGCCCATAGCAACAAGCGGCCGTCGGCGCACCACAAGCGCGGCGCTGTACAGCACCAGCACAGCCTTTGATCTGCGCGCGTGACAACTAACAGCGCCAAGCGGGATAGAGCTGTTGCAGATCCTGTTCGCGGAACAGAAGCGTATTGCGTGGACATAGTTGTCCATCGAATCGAGTAGGGAGAAATTGTATAGAGGCAGAACACACCGACTCACGGCATGGCGAAAAAGGAACTGCCTAGAGCAGCAATATAGACTGCATGTGAAGCAAGGAACACAAACCAGAGGAGGTATTGATTGAGTGAACAAAAGGGGCGCCCTTCTTTTGCTCACATCCGACCGAGCGAGCGGCTATCTTGCGGCTCTAGCCACCGCCGCAGCCACGCGGGTCGGTGCAGAGGATCACCGACGAATCGTTACCAATTGCGTGTTTCGCAGCGGTCATAGCCGTCATGTTAAGTGATAATGCAATCAGCACGGCGGTCAGTCCATAGCGTAGGGTTTTCATCGAGGTTGCCTCCTTAGTGGGTTGTTTGCTTCACTTATAGAGACGAGCAGCGCTTAATCGAAAGAGAGAGCCGCGAGAGGAGTTTCTCCAGCGCCATTTGTTTTGTCTATCAATATGAAGCAGCCTATATAAATAAAGATGTAAATTATTGATAGGGTCAAAAAAGATTATTGTGACCCTACATCTATATAGACGAAGGAGGCTTAACTACGTAGGAGGGCGCAACTGGAGCGCTGGAGATCAGCGGGTGGGGGCAAGGCCAGGTAGCGAACAGCCGAACGTGCATGTACAGCCAGACAGGGCAACTGCGAGAGCAAAACCACAGCAGCGGGCGCTTGTTCTCCACACAACAAACCGCCTTTGATCTGCATAGAGATCAAAGGCGGTTTGTTGATAGACGAAGAACGGAGACGAGAGACTAGCGGCCGTGCTGATTGCCATTGCGCAGCAGCTTAACCGTGACACTATCGATCAAGTGCTGCGTGCCATCCTGGGACCAAGAGCCGAGGGCGATGGTGAGCCACTTTTGCCCAGAGCTATCGACACTGAGCTGCGTATAGCCACGCCAGTTCTGGGCTGGGCCGGTGTAGGCTGGCTCGGGGTAGAGCAGCGGCTCAGCGAGCGGAGCCACGCCCATAACCACAGGATCAACAGCGGCGATATCGGTGGAGCGCTCGTGGAGCAGCACGACGTTATGCACATCGGCGGGCACCGGCAGGCGCACGGCGGACTGGTAGGTCTCGCCGATGTTGCTGAGCAGGACGAACTGGCCCTGCGACACCTGGGCCGCATAGAAGGTGCCGTTCGGCGTCTGCACAGGCGTGTAGGTTGCGGTTAGCTCGAACTGCATTGGCGGCGTGTTGAGCTGCGGCGGGGCGGCGGCAGGGCGCTGAGCACTGATGTCCACCGCATAGTCTGGTGGGCCAAAGAGGCTGAACGAGCGCACCGTTTTCCAATCAAGCGCGGTGTACCTCTCGTCGCTATAGTTGGCAAGCGCGCCCTCGACAGCCTGGGCCAACGTCAGCGGCGCGGATCGCGACGATTCGGACAGGAGCTGCTCAAGCAGCAGTCCGTGGAGGCGCTCGGCGAAGTTAAAGGATTCAGCTGAAAGACCCTTTAACGCAGATTTCAATTTCGAGTCGTTGTCAGCGTAGGCAAACGCCGAGAAACCAATCGTCGCGATGCCGTGGAGCGACCAGGCCTCCACAAGCGAAGGATCGGCAACTGCAGCATCCTGCTGATCGCTGGTGGGAACGAGACCGCTGTGGCAGCCGAGGAGCAGCGCCAGGCTCACGCTAAGCGCCTGCGTATCACGAATAGTCAGCGCGTTGAGATCGCTGATCATATACGAGGAGGCGTGGCCGCTGAGGCTCAGCAGCGAGTTTGAGAGCGAGTGTGCGAGGAAGCTGGATGCACTCAGCGCGACCTTTTCGCAGTCGGCAGGCACCGTTGATCTCACGGTCTTGCCGGAGAGCTTATAGCAGCTCCAGCGCTGGCTATCGTGCGTGAGCTGCTCGGCATAGCCAGCAACAGCGGCCTGGTCGATCGTAATTATGCCGCCTGTATCGAGGTAGTGCTGGAGGACCGCGGCGATGGCCTGTGGCGAGCCAGGCGAGCGGCTGACGGTGAAATGCTGCGCTGCAGGCAGGAGCTTATCGAGCGTGCGGTAGCCCCAGTCGCTGGCATAGAAGCCGCCAGCCATCACTGGATAGAGCGAGTCGGACTGCGGGAGGCGCGATGCGTACACGTCCTCAGCTGTAAGTTCATCATAGCTCGCGGGGACATCATCGATATAGGCGAACTGTGGGATGATGGAATCGCCGCCGATAATATAGAGCATGGTTGGTGGAGACTGCCCGTCTTGGGCCTCGCTGAGCTTAGCGTTGACAAACTTAGCGATGTCGTGGTTCAGCGTGGTACGAACATCAAAGCTTTGCCAATACAAATCCTTCAGAGCCTCAGTGTTGGCGGCATCTGTTATGGCAATGGTTGCATTGATATGGTCGAGTTTAGCGTAGAGGCAGGGGATTTGATAGGTACGCAGTGGATCGTCCTCTTTTGTGCAGGCAGGCAGGCCATCGAGGGCGATCTCGCGAGCGCCGACTTTATTGATGTAGCGATTGACAAGCGCTCTGGTCTCACTGACCGCACCTGTTTCAGGAAAGCGCGACCAGTTGGTGAGCACAATGATCGCTGGCGACTGCGGCGGGAAGCGCAGCGTGGCGACGTCAACATTGTTGGCGAGATTGCGATCGGCCCCAACCGGCGTAAATGTTGCCGTGACGGGCAGGCTAACCGAGAGCGGCAGCGTATCGGGCAGCGAGTAGATGATCGTAAACTCCTGCTTTATTTCGCCTTGATCAAGCGGGCTAACCGCCCACTCAACAGCGACATCTGGTATATAGCGTGTTGGGGGTGGTGAGATATAGCTGGTGCTGGTGATATGCATACCAGCAGGCAGATCGACGTGCAGCGTCAGGGGTTGGGATGCCTGCGTGCCAGCGTTGCCTGCGTAGACATGGAGAGCGGCGGGTCGATTGGCTTGCTCCATGGTTGTGCCGCTAAGCTGGACATAGGGGTCAGCGCCATCACGGTAGCGCACCTGCACGCTCTCAGTGGCCGTGTTATTGCCAGCAAAGCGCTCACCATTGACCATTGAAGCACTCAGCGTGAGCTGAGCCATGGATGGCCGAACGGCGTATGCCACATGAGCCGTTAATGGCAGCGTGGCCTTCTGGCCGGGGCTGAGCGTCAGCACAGGAGTAAATGGCATCACTGCATCGAAAACGGTCTGGGGATACTCGAACGTCAAGCTGGTGTTGCGCGCAGCGACCGTGCCATAGTTCGTGACCTCCAGCGTAAGCGGAACCGTCGTGTTGCCCAGAACGCTCTCTGGCGCAACGATGCGCACGCCGAGGTCGGGCGACGTGTCGTTGAGCAGAACCGTGCCGCCCTGGAGGCCGCCGACGACCACCTTGTGCACGTTCTTGCCCTCGGTAGCGGCGACACTTGCCAGCGCGAGCGGGCGGGCGGGGAGGCCAAACACGGGATGCCAGGAGCCGCTATCGCCAATAACGCCCTGGAACAGGCCCGCCTCCGTAGCCACAAAGAGCCGATCTAGCGACCCGGCGATGGCCGAGATAAGGCTGGTATTCGTGGCAGCAGTGGCCCACGCGCCAGCAGACGCATCAGACCAGACGGGCGGAGACTGGCATGGGCTGCTGAGCAGCTGGGTTGGGCTAGCGAACGTGCCGAGAACCAGTCGACAGCTTGTGTCACTCTTAACCTGGACGAGGCTGGCGACGCGGGCGGTGGCGGCCAGGCCATTCGCTGGCAGCGGCTCCAGGCCGGATGTCGGCGACCAGGCAAAGAGGCCCGCGCCATCGGTGGCGATCAGCGCAGCAACTCCACTCTGCGGCGGGTTGAACAAGGTGATGGCGGTAATATCGCGATTATCGGCAGGGGAGAACGACGACCAGGTAGCGCCGTTATCCTGCGACACCAGCAGCTGATCGCCAGCGCCAGCATTGCGCCCGACGAGCAGCGTGCTGTCCTGTGCCCGCACAATGGCCCCGTTGAGCGGCACACCGCCGAGCGCCGCGCTGAGCGAGCGAATCTCAGTCCAGCGCGTGCCATCCCAGCGCAGCAGCTGGCGCGGCGAGATGGCGATAATATCATCGTTGTCATCGAAGGCCAGCGAGCGCAGCGGCGCAGTGCCTGAGAGCGGCGCAACCAGCGACCAATCAACCGCATCGGTGCTAGAGTAGACGCCGCTGCTGGTGGCGGCGTAGAGCACCGTGTTATTGCTATCCTGTGGGCTGACCAGATCAAAGACATCGGGCGTGCCGAGCGTGGGCTGATCAGCGCGTTCAGTGGCGATCACCAACTTCCAGTTAGCCGTTTCTGGATTGTTCGAGGCATAGATGCCGGTAGGCGTGGAGATGCGCACCTCCTGATCAAAGGTGGCGATGGCGTAAACGGGGCCGACCACGTCCGACAGCTTTTGGCTCTGTGCTCGACCGGAAAGCGTAAACGTGCTCAGGCCATCAGCCGTGCCAAGCAGCAGCTGATCGGCATAGGCAGCCACGGCAAGCAGCGGCTGATCAAGCACCTGCGTCCACGTCTGGCCCTGATCGGTGCTGCGCCAGAGGCCGCTATCGGCGCTCGCGTAGAGCTGATCGGCAGCGTAGGCAAGGCCCGTGGCCCTGAAGGGTATGGAGTGTGTCTGCTGGAGCTTAAGCGTGGGGCTTACAGAAATATCGTAGGTGAGCTGATAGAGCGTGTGAGTTGAGAGCGCGTAGATTGTTGATGATGATGAGACAGGCTGCGTTAAGCCGACAATGGCTTGCGTCTCCGTGAGATCCGTCTCCTTTTGCCAAGAGCGCCCAGCGTTGAAGGAGATCGCCAGCTCGCCGCTGCGCGTGCCCGCCAGAATGTGATCGACGCTAGAGGTTGATGAGTGCAGCCACAGCAGCGCCGTGATCTCAGGGCTAGGCAGCGCATAGGGGGAATTGCCGAGATAGCGCAGCACCGCTGAAGCGCCATACTGCACCAGCAGACCGCCGCCGCGCTGGCCGCCGACAAAGGTTGTCAAACGATCCCCGCTTAATCTAGCCAGCGCAAGCGGGCCAGGCAGGCCACCATGCAGACCCAGGCCCACGACACGCTCGCCGATGAGCGGCAGATCAATGCGAGTGCCCCAGTATTTACCTACGCCAAGCTCTTCAAGCGACTTGGAGTAGGTACCGATATAGCCACCGGCATTGATGGTTATGTCGATTGATGTAGTCAGCGGCTTGCCAGAGATCAGTGGGCCGATGTCTGTTCGGACGCCAAAGCTATTGAGTGCTGTAATCGGCTCCGTCTTGCCAAAGATGTGCTGATTGTCGGTGACAATCTCGACATCGGCACCAGCGACTGCTTCGCCATCAATCATGCCACGCGCAGCCAGGCAGAAGTTAATCGGCAGCTCCCAGATGCCACCCTGGAGCGGAATCGCCGCCGTACAGTCCCAGCCGAAGATGATGGGCACCTTGGTCTGATCGCCACTCCACTTGAAGGTGACCGTTTGCGTCAGCGCCGCGGAGGTTGCCTGAACCATCACCAGATCAGCACGCCGGAGCTGATCGGCGGGCACCTCGAAGTCGAACGTAGCGTACTCTCCATTAGAGGTGATCGTGTGCGTTGCAGCAACCTGCTGGCCGTTGATCTGCAGCGTGACCGTCACACCAGGCAGGGGCGTGGGGTTATCGAGCTGCGAGACCGTGCCCCAGATCAAGCCCTGGCTCAGCTCTGCTGGGGGATGGCGCACCTGTAGCGGGTCGGCCACCTGCGTGCGCGTGGATGGATCAGGGCGAATGCCGATCAGGCGCGACTGCCGCGGGCCGTGGGTCTGGGTCTCGACAAGCACCACATCGGCCAAGCCTGCGCCGAGCCGCGTAACATCGAAGGCCACGGCCGAGCTACCGGCGGGCATGGTCAGCAGCTGCCGTGACTGCAGGGTGACGCTCTGGTCGTTGAAGCTGAGCGTCACGCGCACGCCATCGAGGCCCGCGCCATCGTCGTCGATAACTGGTAGCACCAAGCACAGCACATCGGCGGGCGGCAGCGCGCCGTTGTAGCAGGGTGCGCCAGCGGGCAGTCTGGGCTGGTCAGCAGCCAGCGCCGCCCCACGTGACTGTGGCTGGACAGCCGCCAGCGTGCGAGAAGCCTGGCTTGGGATGAGCGTTAGCAGCAAGCTGCACAGCACCAAGAGCGAGATTGAGCGAAACGTCCGCATGATTGTACTCCTCAAGCTTAGGGGCAGCTATCGCCCTGGTGACGGTAGACAAACATCCAGTCAGCGGCATCGATCACAGCATCGGCGTTGATGTCGTAGCGCGGATCAAATCCAGGCTGGCCGCTGCGCAGGCCCCAGGCCTGCTCAACCAATGCACTATCGGCGGCGTCGATTGTTTTGTTCACATCAACGTCGCCAAGCAAGCTCACCGTCACCGTCAGGGTTGCGGGGGCGCTGACGAGATCAAAGTTGTCAATTGCCGTCAGCGTGTAGGTCTGTACCTGGCAGGCCTGATCTGGCGTGAAGCTATACTGTTTGTTGAGATCGTTTGTCTGCAGATTGCTCAACGTGCCGTCGTCGAGCAAGCGGTTCAGCGTAAAGCCCTGGATACCGCTGCCGCCAGGATTGTCCACACCGTCCCAGGTGAGCGTCAGCGGCTGGCCGTAGGCGATCAGCGCCGGCGGCAGGTTGGTAAACCATGCTGTCGGCGGGTCGATATCGTTGCGCAGGGTGATCGACACCGTGTCGCTTACATTATCGAAGTTGTCCTTCGCCGTGAGCTCAAACGTCTGCGTGCGCCACGACTGGTCGAGGTTAAAGGTATAACTGGTCACGCTTGGATCGACATCAACATAGAGATCGCTGAGCGGGCCGCCGTCGATCCGGCGGCGCAGTGTGTAGCTCTTGAGGCCGCTGCCGTCGGACTCATCCTGGGCCAACCACGCAACCGTCACCGGCTGATGCGGCGTCACCAGGCCGGCGGGAGTGGTGAAGGTCGCTGTCGGCGGGTCGATATCGTTGCGCAGGGTGAGCGTCACCGGGGCGCTCGCATTATCGAAGTTGTCCTTCGCCGTGAGCTCAAACGTCTGCGTGCGCCACGACTTATCATAGGTAAAGGTAAACGAGCTGCGCTGGGTATCGACATACACCGTGGTGAGCGGGCCGCCGTCGATCCGGCGGCGCAGCGTGTAGCTCTTGAGGCCGCTGCCGTCGGGTTCGTCGCTGCCGAACCACCTGACTGTAGGATCCTGAAACGGCGCAATCAGGCCCGGCGGCGGGTCGGTGAACTGGATGCTCGGCGGTGTCTCGTCGGTGCTGAGGCGGATGAAGATGTAGGTGGGAGTGCCAGGGGGATCACATTTACCGCTTAAGGGGTCAAATGTGATTTGGTTCGCATCGTCTGTTCCCGATGAATGTACAGCCAAGCGAACGTCATTGCTCCCATACGGCACAACAACCCCGCCCCAACAGACAGAAGCATAGGCCACGCCTGGCGGAGGCACATACTCTATAGGCCCGTTCGCAAAAAACACCAAATCACCGGGACGAAGCTGGTCGCGCTCGGTGAACTCTGTATGCGGAAGACTAACAACCATTGCATACAATTCACGCATCCTAACAAAGGTCTTACTATAAACAGAAGCATCTTCGGTACAACGAGCTTGGGCAAGCCCACCAGCTTTTAGAGCACAATCCACAAACTCCGAGCCATCAACGGGCAAAGTGATACCAGGAGCCATGTAACACAAAGGATTATTCGCATTACTATCGCCATAGATATAGCATCCATTGCTATTGTCGAATTTCGTACCATAATCAACCGCATAGCTCACCACTGCACTCAGATCAATATCGACCAAGCCCCCAACATCAGTCAGCGGCCAGGATGGCACCGCTGCGGGAGCGTTGGCGTTGAACGGCGCTGGGGCCTGCTGGGGGTTGAAGGCGAGAGTGCCGAGCAGCAGGGCCAGCTCGTGCTGGCGGGCCTCGGAAGCCCAGAGATCGGGGGCGAACCAGACGTGATAGGTGACAGCGTCGATCTCGGCGACGATGAGCGCGTTGGACTGAGCACCGCTGGGCGGCAGAAAGAGGCGCGCCGCGTGGCCGCCGAGCGTGACCGGCAGCGCGGCGTAGCCCTGAGCCAAAACAGCTGCGACGGACTCATCGCCAGGCGGGGTGGCCTGGCTGGCATTGCGCTCGACGCTGATCAGCAGATCAGTGCTAGGCTGGGCGGGATCGCGCTGGCAGCCAGCGACAGGAGCGCTAGCGCAGAGCGGCGCGGCAAAGCGAGCGGTGTAGACGCCGAAGATGCCGCCTTGGCCTGCCGGAATGCTGTGCCAGCCCGCAGGCAGGCGCACAGCAACCCCTTCACCGCTGTAGGGCTGCCAGCTGGCCGTGAGCGCGGGATCGCTGGCAGTCAACTCGCGGGGCGCAGGCTGGGCGACAAAGGGCAAGAAGAGCTGATGCGGCAGATCGACGGCAGGTTGGGCGGCGCTTAGCTCGGGCGGCAGCGGCGCGGCGGAGCTGAGGCCTACCAGCGGAGCCAAGCCCAGCAGCAGCACCAGCAGCCCAAGCCGACGAGCAACGCGGGACCAACGAACACGATACATTGTGACCTCCTGGAACGAGTGTTAGTCGATCTTTATGGTTAGCCCGCTGCGCTCACTATCTGTAGAACAGCGAGCGCAGCGGGGGCGAGCTTACTGTGGCAGCGGGTCGGTGACGCCCAGCAAGAAAAACGGTGCCCAAATCGCCGGGTGAGGTTGTCGGCCAGTAGCCTTAATAAAGGCGTCCTGAGCAGCCTGGAGCGCGGCAGCGCGGCTGAAACCTTTTTCGAGCAGCGCAGTATAGAAGTGCTGCATAAATTCAGGCGCACATTCATCATCGACCTCCCAGAAGCTGGCGAGCACCGAGCTGGCACCAGAGACAAGCGCGGCTGAAGCAAGCCCCTGCATCCCCTTGCCATACTGCCCTACGTCACACGCGTTGAGGGTAACGAGCGCTGCCTGGAGCTGCACAGAGTAGAAGTCGTGGGCGTCCACGGGCGTTTTATTCCAGTCGAGCGCCGCGAAGCGCGGATGGCGCTCAAGATCGAAGCGGCCATGGCAGGCGAGGTGTGCCAGGCCCGCCGTAGGCAGCGCCGCCAGCAGCTGCTCGCGCGACCATGAGTCGAGGTGTGCCTCTGTCTGCCAGATTTTTTCTAGCAGCGCCAGCTCATCCGGCACATGCTTCAATGTCGGCGACCAGCCGGCGAGCACGCGCGCTGCGGCCAGGGGGCGCTGGCGCTCGCGCTTGATGCAGTGGAGCCAGGCCCAGGCGCTAGGCGCATAGCTAATCGCGTAGTCCTGACAGAGGTAGCGTCTTTGCGGCGCAAAAGCAGCGTGGAGCGGCAGAAAGGGCATCTGCTCATCAAACAAAAACACCAGCTCTTGGATGCTTGACGGCAGGTGCGGCAAGAGTGGCGTGATGAGCGACTCAAACAGATCGGCGAGTTCCGCCTGAACATCGTCGATTGAGGCTAGCGGCGACTGAACGCTAAACAGACTAGATTTTTTGGCCCAATTTCTTAGGAATGGGCTATAGTCTTTGGAGTTCACGAGCAAAAACGGGGTGATCTGCGTATCTGTGACCACAATACACCACAGCTCAGGTTTTGCAGGCGGCTGCTGCACAACCTGAAAGGCCACCATTGCGCGGCTGGGGCCAAGCATCGTCTGTAGCTGGGCGACATCAAGCGTGGGCGGCTGGAGCCAAGCCACCTCATCGACGCTGGCCTGGGCAACATTGAGGGCCTGAATGTACTCTTGCTCTAAGCGCTTGCGCTCGTCAGTGTTCGCTGGCGACGGCTGATAGCTGCTGCGGGCTACGGATACCAACGTTGAGTCCAGCGTGGTGGAGTCGTAGGCCAGGCGGCGGGCGTGCAGCTCGCTCAGCTGCGGATTGCGCTCCAGCAGACTTTGGAAGCCATCGTGGTAGTACAGCTCATCGACAAGCACTTGGCTGCGCAAGCGATCGCTGACCTGAAGCGCCTGCAGTGGATCGGACTGGTGTGTCAGCACAAACACCTGCTCAAAGGGTGTGCGCCGTGCGGCTAAAAAGTTCAACGTATGCTCGCTGACGCGGATATAGGCGCGGGCGTACTCAAGGGCATCGATAGCCTGCACAAACCTTGATTGGGCGGCAGCAGCCTGGTGATCGGCGAGCAAGCGTTGCCCAAGCACCGTCGCCAAATCGGCTACGCGCACAAAATCTTTATCGGCTTGCAGCTGGGCCAAGAGCGCCTGAATGCGCTTAATCGCCACAGAGGGATCGTACAAACACGTGTAAAGCTCCACATCAACCAAGCGCTGGGGCACATTGGCCGCCAGCAGGCGCTCTGCTTGCTGGAGATAGCCAGGTGCAGCGGAGGAGTGCTCAGGATCAGCAAAGGCCAGCCGCGCCAGCTCAAGATAGGTGAGGGCCGCATCGAGCGGTTGGTTGGCGTGCTGAAACTGATCGGCGATCTGCACAAGATCAGATAGGCTCGCGTGAGTTAGGGCGCTAAAATCTGCACGGGAGAGCATCGCAACAAACAAGCGCGCGCGGGCAGATTGAAGCTCAGCGCGTAGCGCGGGCTGATCGGGCACAAGCTGCTCGAGGGCAGCGAAGTGCTGGCGTGCAGAAGGCACATCATTGAGCAGCACCGCTTGACACAGTTGATAGAGATAAAAATCGCGCAGATCAAGCTTATCCAGCGTCGCCCAAGTGTTTTTGGCGGCCTTCCATGCTTGCGCCAGCTGATCGAAGCGGCGGGTAGCCAAAGCATAGTGCTTGGTACGCAGGGCCAGAATAGCCTGATTTAAGCTGACATAGAACAGCTGCTCGCCAAACGTGTCCGGATCAGCGCTAATAATATCGTTCGCTTGACGATAGTACTGCTCAGCCGCTTGAAAATTACTTGAGCGCTCCTGAGCCACCCGCCCGAGCAGCAAAAAGATCTCCAGCTTAAACGCCTGTTCGCGCTGCAGGGAGATCTCGGCTTGCTGGTGCGCACGCTCAATGTAATCTAAGGCTTGATAGGCATACTCTGTGGCCTTGGCTGCTGTCGTTTCGCTGAGCGTATCAGTATAGGCAATCGCCAAGTTAATTAAGAGAGCGGCTAGTTCGTAAGGATAGGCGTGACTTTCGGGCTGGGCCAGCACATCCTCGCCTAAGCGGAATGCGGCTGGGTAGCGACTAGCGCGGTACAAACGATTGACCAACGAGTTGCAGACGCGCAGCCAGCCGCGTGTGTCGTTTGACCAGCGATAGGCGCTCGCCGCGACCAGCAGCTCCTCCACGGCGAGCTGCTTACCGCCCATAATTTCCCGCGCGTACATATACCAGCTGCTCGCCGCCACAGCTGGGGCCAAGCGTGCGTTCGTGAGCAAAATATGCCACACATACTTTTTCTTCGATTGATTGTCTTCTACCACTTCCACTTGGGTTGACATGCGCGCATGGAGCTGATCGTGCAAGGTGCGCAGCTCAGCTGGCGGAAGCGTTGGCGGCAGGTTGTGCTCGATCCAGCTGGCGAGCTGGGTGAAGTCAGCGACGGAACTCGGGCGCGGGAAGGTCGCGAGCTGGGAGATATAGGCGTCGATATCCATCGTAGCGTGCTCCTTGGTTTAGTGGGAGTCGGATGTAAGCTCGATCAAAACCAATGGCACCTCTGTCTCTTCAGGAATCAACGTGAATAAGTATGCGCCAGGCGCGACATCGGCGAACTCAAAGGAGCAGTATATGCCCAGCTGCGCCTCACGATAGAAGACGGGCGGGGCGAGCTTGTAGAGGCGGATCGGCTGATTGCGCCAGGTGCGTGGGGCATCCTCCAGATTGCCGCTCAGCTCAAAGCGTCCGTTAGTCTCTTCAGCAACCAACACGAAGCTAAGCGCATGGCCGTTGATGGTTAGATCGACAGGAGCCAGTGAGTCCAGGCCCTTGGGGCGAGTCTCTGCGCCGCGGCTTGCGCCAGTGTGCAGGATCGGAGCCTGGCCGCGCCAGCCCTCGATGGTTGGCAGCAGGTTTGGATGGACCACCGTCAGGTCCGGCACAGCTGTTAGGCCTGCAAACGGGTTGGACGTGGGCGCAGTCTCGGCCTGCTGATAGTCGGGCAGGCCAGCGTCGATCAACTCAGCCATATTCTCGCGGATGAACTGATAGTCGGCGGCGCACTCTGGGCAAACCTTGATGTGCTGGCGCACGCGAGCGTAGATTGGCTGAGCGTCGGGCCGACCGCGCAGCTCGTCCTCGACCAGCTGGTCGAGCCACTCCTGGGCCTCGTCGCAGTAAATTTCATCGTCCGTCGTGGCATCCAGCGCCTGCTGGAGCCAGCGGAGTCGCTCGTTATCGTCCATAGAAGTGTTCCTTTATGTAGCAATGCTGATAGTCGCGAAGAGCTAGGCGGCCATGCGCTGCTCGCAGCAATCCTTGAGCTTGCGGCGAATATTATGCCAAGTAACAGACACATTATTGCGAGTTGTCGGAGGAATAAGTTTTAATGCAATCTCGCTTGGAAGATAGCCTTGCATAAAGAAGTCATAAACTACTTTTTGAAAGGTAGTAAGTGTGTTCAGGCAGAAATATAAAATTTCCCGCTCTCTAGCATAAGGATCAGTATCCTTGGATGATTGATCTTCGATTAATTCTTCCACATTCTCCTCAGGAGAGACACTATCAAGTGGAACTGTCTCTATACGCCATCTAACAACACCATCAGCACCCTTTATAATCTCAGAGCGAAGATAGTCATAACATTTGTTACGAGTGATGCGCCAGACCACAGTCTCTAATGGACGCATTAGAGACTGTTGCTTGTCCAAAAAGTCCAATATTTTTTTGCATGCATCTAGCGCTATCTGCTCACCATCAATATCTGTACGATGAATACATTTAGCAACAATATACAAGCAATATCGAAACAGCCGATCAAACTCCTTTGAATCCTCTCCTAGCAGCGCCTGAATGCGCTCGGCGTCATTTCGCTCACGACTCTGGTCCATGCGAGTACTCCCTCTTTGGCAACATAGAAGCAACTAGTAGCGGTAGTATTAATTTCTACACAGGGTGTTCTATCTACATTAGTAACCAAAGCGAGCTTTTTTATTACTGGCGCAGGGAGTAACGGGCCAGGCCAAGCTGAGCAGCGTCAGCTGGAGTGAGGCGCACTGGGGGCGGTTAAGCGCCTGCGTCTTAACAGACGTCGGAGCTTGTACGATCAACCGTAGTGCGAAAAAGTGCTAAAGGAGACAGGCTATGAACAGCTCGCGATCAACCCTCATCATCTACATCTTGGTGATTGGCACCCTGCTAGTGCTGTTATCCACATGTGCAAGGCCCACCAGCAATCCCTTCACCGCTACACCACAGACTGCCCAAACCGATCAGTAGCAGCACAGACGCACCCATGCCCATCTGGCGAGCGCTAAGCCGCGCGATCTTTGCTCTCAAGGCAGAGGTCGCGCGGCTTAACTTAACAGCGCCTGCTCAACCGAGATCGACAAGTCCGTTGCGACAAGCTGGGCGATCACCGCATCGGTGATATGGGCGACCACGGCTGTGCCGGTTTCATCGATGGGGGCAGTAAACTCGTAGTCGCCCCAAGCTAAGCGCACTTGGCCGCTTGGAGCCGGGTTGAGCTGAACTTGGATCGACCACCGCGCAGCATTTTCACGCACGAGCGCAGCAGTCATACGCATACCATCGCTGTGATAGTCAGCCACGACCTGTGGAGGCACGCTGTTCGTGCTGCGGCGCTTGCTACTGTTGAGGAACACGTATGTTCCTTTTAACATAGCAGCAGGCACATAGAGTGGAGCAATCGACTGCAGCGGCACAAAACGATGCGTGTTTGCGGCGTAGACCAGCGCACAATCGGCGCACTGAAGCAGATGCGACCACGTCAGCACATCGTGCTGAATGGCGTAGCGCGTTCCCCAGCGCTGCTCGGTGTCGATAAACGCAGCCACGCTGTTGAGATCGACGCTGCATGCGCTCAGATCTGCGCTGCGCACAAAGGCAGGGATGCGCGTTGAATAGGACTGTGTGTATGTCGCCAATGTATCGCGGCAGGCGGCACAGTTGGCGAAGTGCATGTAGAGCTGTGGCACCACGGGCATGGGTGCCCCCTCAGCGACAAGCTGTTGAATCCACGTCTGTACAGCTGTGTGATCTAAAGATTGCATACGCTTCTACTTCCCTCCAGCAATAATAAAGATTAACGTTTCAGCGGGCATACCAACTCTCAGCGTTTCGCAATGGCATTTAATCCCCTCATACATACAGTAGCATATTGGGAGCAAAAGTATTCATGCATACGCGCGCAACACTGGGGCTTCTACGGCAGCATTGTATCGAACCACTGCACAATGTGTTGATCAGCCTTAAGCAGCTTGAGCAGCTGCTGGCGCAGCCCCGAAACACGCGGTTGGCTGAGCTTGAGCAGGGCCGCAATTTGATAGAGCGCCAGATCATCTTCGTACCACTTCTCAAATACAATCAGCAGGCGCTGATCGGCAGTTGTGCGTAGGCGCATTTTAATATAGCCGATCATATCCTGGATTACCGCCTGATCCTCTACACGCGGCGAGCTATCGTCTGGCAGCGCTTGGGCCTCGGGTAGATCGAGCGCGACAAGGTGCGCACTGCGTTTTTTCGCCCGCGCTGTGCGCAGCACACGCGCAATTGTACGCGCCGCCACAGCGCCAACCCACGTTTTAAACTGCGAACGATAGCTAAATGAATCGAGCGAGCTAAAGACCTCAATCAGCACCTCTTGGTAAAAATCGGTCAACTCCAAAGAACGGTCGCTCAACATATAGATCGTTGTTTTGACCTTCTGCTGGATCATATCCATCAGGGCATCGTAGGCAGCTTGATGCTGGCCATGCTCTGGGTGCTTGAGCGGCCACACATAGGTACAGAATGTGTCACGGACCTCCTGGAGTTGGTCATCACGTGCCAATGGGCCATCCGGAGCATAGGGCGGTAGCGAGTGCAAAACCGCCTGACACTCCTCGCGCAGCGCTGCTGGATCAACCCCAAGCTGCGCCGCCGCCTGGCTCACAAAACCGTCTAACTCCTCTTGCTGTGATAGCGCCATATACTAACTCCTGCTCATGTATGCTGTCGCGAACAACACTACAGTACCATCGCAGCATAAACCCTGTAGCGCGTTCACTATGCTGCTGATAAAAAGACAGCGCGTGCTTAACTTAAGCATGCTCAAAGTTCCCTGTCAAGCTCTGCGAGCCAGCCTCCAACCGCCTGTTATGATCGTGTCTGGACCATTGTTCAGCAAAAGTACGGTATGATTCAGTATGAGCACAGCCTACCAGCAACACAGGGCCGCAGCCAAGGCTCGCGACGTACATTGATTGAGGAGGATCAATTGGAATTTCACGCTCCCGAATGGTACCCTACGCTTGTAGCGAAGGCTGAAACACAGCCACTGGCAGCAATCAAGTCGCTACGTAGCCTTGGCATTGCCAGCCACACCAACCCATGGTTTGATCATGCTTTCGGCGTAGCACTGCTCATCCGCCAGCGTCCACATCAAGCGCTGCGCTATCTAAGCACAGCGCAGCAGTTTTTTTCAGCGCTGGGGGCCGATCTTCACGTGCTCCACTGCCGCCGTGCACAGCTGTTTGGGCGGTATCTCCTCGGCGAAGGCATGAGCCTGCAAACAGCCTGGCTCGAGCTGATCAACGCCTACGAGAAGGTCGATCAGCCGCTGGAGGCCGCCCGCACGCAGATCCAGCGCGGTATGCATCTGGCGCTCAATGGTCGCAAAGCCGAGGCGCTAGCATTGGTCAATACACCTGCGCTCAAAGATTGCATCGAGCACACCGGCTCAGAACTAGACCAGGCGCGTTGGCGGCATATGTGCGGGGTGGTATATACCTACGCTGGCATGTATGCACAGGCTGGGGCAGCCTTCTCCCAAGCACTCCCTATGCTGATAAGGCAGCGCAAGCTGCCCGAGGTCGTGCGCTGCTTGTTTGATCGGGCATGGCTGTGGCAGCGCCTCGATCTCTTCGCGGCGGCAGTGAGCGATACGCAGCGGGCGCGGCAGCTCGCTTGTAAGCATCGCCTCGTTTATCTTGTGGCCGCCTGCACAAAAAACTATGGACTGGCGCTTAGCCGAGTTGGGCGCTATGGTGATGCGCTAGAGTTATTGATCAGCGCTCAGCGCATGTACAAGCACCTGCAGCACCCCAAATATGTCCTTGGTTGTCAGCTCAATACCGCCATCATTATGCACTATGGCGGCTTTTACCAGGACGCCCTCGCGATCTATAAGCAGCTCGAGCTAGCCTACGCTGCCCAGAATTTGCCAGCTATGCGCATGGACTGCCAGTTTAATCAGGCGATTGTGCTGATCGATCACAATACGGCCGAGCATGCAACAGCGGCAATCGAGCTGCTCACCTCGATCTATGCCGATGTGGTCGATCTGGCTAGCCGCAATGATCTAGCCGACTATCACTATCTGATCGCGCTGGCCTACTCCAAGCTCGGGCAAACCGCAGCAGCGCTGGAAGCCTTTGATACAGCAGTCCAGCTCTTTGATCTGTGCCACAACGAACCCAAAGCCGCCGAGTGTCGCTTTGAAATTGGCCTCGTTTACTTGGAGCAGGGCCACATTGATCGTGCAGAGCACGCTTTTACGGCTGTAGAAACATATTTTGCAAGTCGGCCCCACCTTGCATGGCGCAGCGCCTACGCCCGCGCCCGCTGCGCCATGGCTCGCTACCAGTGGGGAGTTGCGCTCAACGCCTTTCAGCAGGCTAACTCGCTGGTGGCACTCCTCCGGCTCTCGCTGATCGACGAGCATACATCAAGCCAAATTTTCATGCAGGCCACCGCGATGTATGCCCAAGCCCTAGAGCTTGCGTTAAGCCAAGGGAATATTGAAACCGCCCTCAGCTTTAGCGAGGAGCAGCGCGCATTGACGTTGCTCAACTCATTGAAGCGCTCAGGCTTACAGCATCGCCATCTGCTCACCAGCGCCTTGGTCGATACTAGCAGTACTTCAGCGCATATTCCAAGCATTCTGCGCAGTCAGCAGCGCAACACGCTGGTGAACCGCCAAAGCCAACTCGCAGCCTTTGACCTTAAGCAGTTTCGCGCACGCTGTCGCCAGCGCTTCAAGCGCTGGATGGCGCTGGTATACCTCAACGTTCAGGACACCTTGTTTATCATCAGCATCACCGCCACGGACGTTGATGTCGCTACGGCTCCGCTTACCGCATCCAACCGCGACCTGCTTGAACAAGCCAGCAGTCAGCAGCACGAGCTGTATATGTACGGCGGCATCGACAACAGCAGGTTGCAAAAAATCAGCCAGCTCCTCCTGCCACCAGCTGTTCAGTCCCAGCTGCATCCTGACCAGCACCTGCTGATTGTGCCCGTTGGTGCGATGCATCGTCTGGCTTGGGCTGCGCTGTACACAGATCGCGGCAGGCTCTGTCAGCAAGCCTACCTCCAGATCATCCCCAGCCTGCGCTTATGGCAGGTGGCCAAACCTGCACCACCACAGCAACACGGCGGCCTATTTGTCGGCTGCTCACTATTTCAAGATGCGGAGCTTGAGCCGCTCGACTTTGTGTCAGCGGAGTGGCAGGTGCTCCAGCAGCAGCCGCTTCCGTTCCATGCCCTCGACGCCCAAACGCTAAGTAGTACACAGCTAGAAACGTTGAGCGCCAACGGTCAGCTCAGCGCATACCGTATATTCCACATCGCCAGCCACGGGCAACTGGTGGCCGACAGCGAGGAGCAGGCGTTTATTGCGCTTACCGCTGATCGTCTGCGCTATAGCGATATCGCGCAGCTGAAGCTCGATGGTATGCTCGTCATCCTCTCGCTCTGCCAGGGAGCCGCCGCCACAGTACTCTCCGGAGAAGAGATTATCAGCCTCAATCGTGCGTTCCTGGCCGCCGGAGCCGCTGGTGTCATCGCTAACGTCTGGAGTGTTGACGACGAGCTCCAGCCGCAGATGGTCGAGCTGCTCTACCAGTGTATGCAGGAGCATAGCGATAGCGTCATCGCCCTCGCCCACATGCAGCGCCGCTGGCTCGAGCGCCACGCCGACGAACCAGCTATGCTCCAGCCGCTCATCTGGGCCGGTTTTAGCTTCTGTGGCTTCGGACAGTAGCCCAACACTCAAGCGCGGCGCTGTTCATCAGCGGGTCGTGAACAGCACAGCCGTAGCCCTGCGCCCAACCATGCACAGCCAGACACTGCTGCACGCCGACCGTCAGCGCACGCAGGGCCTTTTTCAATCCATAATTGACAATCCTTTGCCTGCACACTGCGCGACTCCTGCTACAATAGGACTTAACAATAATGCCCGCCGACGTAGCTGGCGCGGCACCATCAGACGGTTGAGACGTGGGCGCAACGCCCACGCTTGATACCAGCCACCATTGCTAGGATAGACAACGCATGAAGCACCAAGCGATAAAGCCGGAGATTATGAGTCCGGCAGGGTACTGGCCGCAGCTCCAGGCGGCCATCGAGGCCGGGGCCGACGCGGTCTACTTTGGGCTGAACCACTTTACGGCGCGCGCCAAGGTGGGCTTTACACTGCAGGAGCTGCCCGAGGTGATGCGCACGCTGCATCAGCGCGGCGTCAAGGGCTATGTGACGTTCAACACCCTCGTCTTTGAGCACGAGCTGGCCGCCGCCACCGCAGCACTGGCCGCCATCGCCGCCGCCGACGCCGACTCGATCATCGTGCAGGATGTCGGCGTGGCCAAGCTCGCCCGCCAGATCGCGCCCGAGCTGGAGATCCACGGCAGCACCCAGATGAGCATCAGCAGCGCCGAGGGCGTGGCCTTCGCGCAGCAGTTCGGCGTCACCCGCGTGGTGCTGGCGCGCGAGCTGGCGCTCGACGATATCCGCACCATCCGCGCCCAGACCGACTGCGAGCTAGAGGTGTTCGTCCACGGCGCGCTGTGCGTCTCGTACTCCGGCCAGTGCTTCTCGTCGGAGGCGTGGGGCGGGCGCTCGGCCAACCGCGGCCAGTGCGCCCAGGCCTGCCGCCTGCCCTACGAGCTGATCGTCGACGACGAGCTGCGCCCGCTGGGAGCCGCGCGCTACCTGCTGTCGCCTGGCGATCTCTACGCGCTGGAGCAGGTGCCCGAGCTGGTCGCCATCGGCGTGTCGGCGCTCAAGATCGAGGGGCGCTACAAGGATGCGAACTACGTCGCGCTAACGACGCGCGCCTACCGCGAGGCCGTCGACGCGGCCTGGGCCGGTCACGATGTGCACGTGGATGCGCACACCGCGATTGAGCTAGAGCAGGTGTACTCGCGCGGGCTGGGCGCGCACTTCATCAGCGGCACCAACCATCAGCAGGTCGTCAGCGGGCGCTCGCCGCGCCACCGCGGGGTGCTGCTGGGCCAGGTGGCGCAGGTGGGCGGCAGCAGCGTGATCATCGAGCCAAGCGCCGCCAACGCCATCGCGCCGCTCAAGCCTGGCGATGGCCTCGTGTTCGACGCCGCCGACTGGCGCAGCCCCGAGGAGCCAGAGGAGGGCGGGCGCGTGTACCAGGTGGCACAGCTCAACGCCAAGCGCATCGAGCTGCACTTCAAGCACGGCGCGCTCAACTTCCGCCGCATCCGCCCTGGCGACCTCGTGTGGCGCAGCGACGACCCCGACCTCGACAAGCTGGCGCGGCCCTTCACCGCCGCCAGCGCGCCGGTGCACAAGCAGCCGCTGCACGTGCAGGTCACGGCCCACGTCGGCCAGCCGCTCCAGGCCACGTGGAGCCTCGTGGAGCAGCCGGACATCAGCGTCACGGTGCAGTCGGAGCAGCCGCTGGAGCCGTCGCAGAATCGCGCGCTCAGCGTCGCGGCGCTGCGCGAGCAGTTTGGCCGCCTCGGCAACACGCCGTATGCGCTGGCCGCGCTGGAGCTGGACGCGCAGGGCCAGCCCTTCGGCCCCGTCTCGCTGCTCAACACGCTGCGCCGCGATGCCGTCGCCGCGCTGATCGCTCGCCAGAGCCAGCCGCTCGCGCGCCAGATCAACGATCCGCTGCCGCTGCTGGAGCAGGCGCGCACCTACACGCCCCGCGCCGAGGCTCCCAGCGCCGCGCCGCAGCTGCACGTGCTGGTGCGCACGCCAGAGCAGCTGGCGGCGGTGCTGCCGCTGCGGCCCGCCAGCATCACGCTGGACTACCTGGAGCTGTACGGGCTGCGCCCGGCGGTCGAGCAGATTCAGGCGGCGGGCATTGTGGCGCGCGTCGCCAGCCCGCGCGTGCTCAAGCCCAGCGAGCAGCGCGTCGTGCGCTTTTTGCTCAAGCTTGGCTGTGAGATCGTAGTGCGCTCCAGCGGGCTGCTGCAGGCGCTGCAGGCCGAGGAGCACCCGCCGCTGATCGGCGACTTCAGCCTCAACGCGGCCAACACCGTTGCGGCGCAGCTCTACCTCCAGCAGGGCCTCCAGCGCGTCACGCCGACCCACGATCTCAACGCGGCGCAGGTGGCCGACCTCGCGCGCACGCTCGGGCCAGCGCAGGTCGAGGCCATCGCCTACCAGCACCTGCCGGTGTTCCACACCGAGCACTGCGTGTTCTGCCGCTTCCTCTCCAGCGGCACCAGCTTCAAGGACTGCGGCCACCCCTGCGAGCAGCACCGCGTGGCCCTGCGCGATGTCAATGGCCGCGAGCATCCGGTGATGGCCGACGTTGGCTGCCGCAACACGGTGTTCGGAGCCGAGGCGCAGACGGCGGACCAGCACCTCGACGAGTGGCGCAGCGCGGGCATCCGCCACTTCCGGCTGGAGTTCGTCCACGAGAGCGGCGCGCAGGCTGCGCAGATCACCAGCGCCTTCGCCGCCACGCTGGCCGACGTGCAGACGAGCGCCTGGCTCAGCGCGCAGCTCAAGCAGATCGCCCCGCAGGGCACCACCGTCGGCAGCCTCTTCGTCCCCGACGACTACCTGCGCATCCCGCTGATGCAGTAGTATTCACCGCAGCGCGCCGCCGAGGCTTGGCCCTGGCGGCGCACTTTTATGCCTCGCAAAAGATGTATTTTTTGGATGCGGCCATCGAGGTTGCCGCCCGCCGTGCCGCCGCATGCGCCTGCGGCTCAGCGGCCCGCGCGCTATGTTCCACACCGCAGGTCGGCGCAGCCACACGCCCCCGTGCGATGGAAAAAGCAGTCGGCTAGCGCATCCGCATCCCTCACAGCTGCGTTTTTTTGGATGCGGCCACCGTGGTTGCCGCCCGCCGTGCCGCTGCATGCGCCTGCGGCTCAGCGGCCCGCGCGCTATGTTCCACACCGCTGGTCGGCGCAGCCACACGCCCCCGTGCGATGGAAAAAGCAGTCGGCTAGCCACGCCGAGCACTGGAGAATGGAGCACGTTCGACGTGCCACCCGCCGCTGAGCGCTCAGGAGCACACCAGCGCCAGGTCGCTCAACCTCAGCGCTAGGCAATCGCGCCTGACGTGCGAGCGCTGAGCTGTGCGGATTGATGACGGACGGGCTGACGACCAACCACGATGTAGGTTTCATCCAAATCACGCACAGTCGCGTGCGGCAACCATTGCTGCTCTGGGCAATCGCGCCTGACGTGCGAGCGCTGAGCTGTGCGGATTGATAACGGACGGGCTGACGACCGGGCACGGCGTACTTTTTCATATGGCGCACAGATGGAGGCCGCCGCACTGCGTTGGGCTAAAACTGTGTCTCCTGGCGCACGTAGGCGGCAACGAGCGGGACGCAGATGCGATAATCTGCGCCGCTGTGCTCGATGATCTCGCGGCGCAGGAGCACGCGTACGGCGGCGCGCAGGTCGGCGGGATCGGCGGCGATGGCCTGCTTGATCTGCGCGCTGGAGCAGGTGAGGTCGGGGGCGCGGGATAGCAGCTCAAGGATGCGCTGGCCGAGCGAGCCGCCGGTCTGGGTGCGCCAGAGATCGCTGAAGTAGGGGCCGCTGGCGCGCTCGATGACCAGCGGCTCGACGGCGGCGACATCCGCGGCCTCGACGAAGCTCTCCGGCGGCATGCGCCGGGCGCGGTTCATGCGCTCGACGAGCAGCGCGCAGAGCACCTGGACAAGGTAGGGCTGACAGCGCGTGGCGGCGATGATCGCCGCGACGGCGTCCGGGCGGTAGATGGCCGGGAAGCCCTCGACCGGGCGCTCGATCAGCTCGCGAGCGTCGGACGGCTCCAGAAAGCTGATCGGCAGCGGACGAGTGGTGATGAGGGCGCTAGCCCAGTGCGGCGGCAGCTCGTCGATGGCGTGCGAGCCAGCCAGCAGCACGTCGATCTGCTGACGGCTCTGGATGATCGAGCGCAGCATGTGCAGCACGCGCAGATCGAGGCGCTGCGCAGCAAACGCCTCCTCCAGCGTCTCGAACTCGTCGAGGCAGAGCAGCAGACGGCGCGGAGCGAGCGCGCACTCAACATCGTCGAGCCACTTCTCGAAGCGCAGAAATGGCTCCTGCACCAAGTCATCGGCTGTGGGCGGCTGGAGAAACACGTGCTGGCGGATGGCCGTCTCACAGATGGCGGCGGCCCAGCCAGCGAGCATGCCCGCCGCCGACTCGGCCAAGGCGAAGCGCTGGAGGTCGATAAACACCGGAATGCAGCGTGCGCCAAGGCGACGCGGCAGCTGCTGGAGCGCGGAGGTCTTGCCAGTGCGCCGCTGGCCGAACAGCAGCAGGGTGGCGCGCTCGCCCTGCCCGCCGCCGATGGCCTGCTCCAGCTCGCGGAAGAGCTGGCGACGGCCCTTGAAGGGCACCATGGCGTCGGCGCGATCGCCAGGCTGAATCGGCTTGCCGTCGCTGATGTAGACCTGCGGGATCGGCTCCAGCTCGCGCTGCTCGACCTCGGCGGCCTGCAGGGCCTGCGCGATCAGCTGGCCCCAGCGGATCAGCGCGCCGCGCAGGGTGCGGCCCATGCCCGACACATCGGTGATAGAAAGGCGCAGTCCCTGAGTTGGCAGCGCCAGCAGCGCCTCGTCGCTCAGATGACGCGCCTGCTGGAGACGGCGCACGCGGTTGGTGAGCGAGTCGCTGGCCAGGGCGGAGCGCACCTCGGCGCTGATGTCGCGCATGGTGAGCAGGGTAGGCTTGAGCTGCGCGGGCAGGTCGCTGCTGTCGTTGAGCCAGTCGACCGACTCGGCGTAGGCGGCCAGCGCGGGCAGCGACTGGACGGCCTCGGCGTCCTGCTGGGCCAGGCGCACCAAGGCCCAGCGAGCGGCCCAGCCCTGGTAGCGGTGCTGCGCCACCTCGCGGATGGCCTCGCGCCCGAGGTGCGGATCGTAGCGGTAGAGGTTAACGAGCTGCCCCGGCAGGTCGGGCAGCCGCAGCAAGATCAGCTCGTCCCAGCGCACCGGCGAGATACGATAGAGCAGCGGCGACCAGCGCGGCCGATAGGCGCTGAGGATGCGCGAGAAGAACGAGAGCACAAAGTAGAAGGGGATCAGCCAGATGTGAAAGGTGAACACAACAGATAACAAAGCAATGACTTGGACTAAAAGCCACTGTTTACTATTACCACTAAACCTAAATGTAATAGGCAAAAATACATATAAAAATATCGTAAAATTAATCTTAATAAGATTTTTTTCAAAGTTAAATAACAAAACCCCATTACTAACTAATATTATCAGTAGATCACAGGATTGGCTCGGGTGGCGTGTAGGGTCGGTACGGTGCGAGCGGGATAGCCCGAACCATGCCGTAGATGGCCGTTACGGCAT
>JABXJS010000131.1 GCA_013538855.1 Herpetosiphonaceae bacterium | reverse complement strand
GGGTGAACACCAGCGCCGTGGTTGGCCGCAGGCTGTGCTGCGTGCGCTTGGTGTGCGGCGGCCCGCACGCTCAATGCGCAGGGCCATGTGGCGACAGCCCCGCCGCAGCGGTGCGATGGCGGAACGCTGTGGGTCGATGCCTTTTAGGCCGATCAGCCATTGGCGAGGATGGCGCTGGGAGCGTGTGCGTGCGTTTAGCTGCATTGAGGGATCGAACAACCAGCGCCGTGGTTGGCCGCAGGCTGTGCTAAGCTGGCGCTACTGCCAGCACATCCAGCCCATACTCAAAGAAATCGGGCAGGTAGGTGGCGTGCGGGCCGCGCTGGGCGATGTCGATTGCGCTGGCGATCGCGTTGAGCTGAAAAAGCAGGCGCATGATCGGCACGTCAGCGAGCGTGGCGATCTCCAGGCGCATCGCTTGCGCCTGGAGCCAGCTATGGTTGTGCGTGTTGGTCGGGTCAGCGGCGGCGAGACCGTGGCGTGCAAACGCCTGCATGATCAGCGCGTCGGCCAGGATCAGCAGTCCGCTGTGCGCGCGCAGCGCCGTCGCCTCGCACCAGAGCGAGATGCCGAGTGGGCGCACGGCGTAGCCAGGCATATTCACGAGCGCGCTGCACTGCTGCGGTGGTGCGGTTGCCAGCATATCGCGCAGCCACTCGGTGGTGCTGTGGCCGCTTAGCCCATTCGGCACGATCAAAAAGCCTAGCTCGCCGACGAGCGCCTGCCATCCAGCCTGATCCATCCACAGCCTCCAGATTCTAGCCGCCGCCGTCCATTCCATTCATGCTCAATCGACAGCTTCGGCCGCCAACAATTAAAATAGCTGAGCACGCTGATCATAGCACACGCCAAGCGTCTATGCAGTCAGTGGGCGCAACAACGAGCGCTTGCTCATCACGGCCTGGAGCGGCACGATGATTGACATAACCGAGTTGTTGCACCGCGCACGGCTGTGCTGTCACGAGCGGCTCGACTGCACGGCTAGACATCAACAATTATTGCCCGTACAGCGATGCGGGGACTAGGTAGCGGCGCGGTGGTGCTCAAGAAGCAGTCGGCGGATATGCCAACGGCGCGCTTGCTCTTCAGGGGCTGGAGCGGTACGATGTTGACATAATCGCGTTATTGTGCCGCGCACGGCTGTGCTGTCACGAGCGGCTCGGCTGCACGGCTAAACATCAGCACTGTTAATTGTTGGAGGCTGGAGGTGCGTATGCTACAGGGTTTGCCGCCGCTGGTCTGGGACGGCGATGCGCTGCCGCTGACCAGCGTGGAGCCGCTTGGCGCAGGCGATTTCTGCACCTGCTATCTGGTTAATCGCTCGCACGTGCTGCGGATTGCACAGCACGAGCTGGCGGCGCAGGCGCTGGAGCGTGAGCTACGGCTTCTGCCACAGCTGCCTGCGCACCTTGATGTGCAAATACCGCAGATCGTTGGTGCAGGTGGCGTGGCAGGCACGCGCCTGCGCTTCTGCTGCTACCCGCTGGTGCCAGGCGCACCACTGGAGCCAGATGTTGTGCACGCGCTCGATCCGCCGCAGCGGGCAGCCTTTGTGCGCCAGCTTGGCCATGTTCTGCTTCAACTGCATCGTGTGCCAGTGGGCGCGGACTGGGGCCTTCCAGCGCTAGAGAAACATCCAGCGCTGCTACTTGAGCGCGCGCGCACATGCTTCGATTCGGCGCTCGACAGCGCTGTCTGGTGCTACTATGCGGCGCTTCAGCCGCTGTATGCGCGCACGCTATGCGACCTGCCGATCCACGTCACACTGCTGCACGGCGACCTCTCGCCGGAGCATCTGCTCGGCTGCGATGGCGCGCTGCGCGGCGTGATCGACTTTGGCGATGCCTGCTACGGCGACTGGTGCTGGGACTTGATCTACATCCTTGAGGATTACGGCCTGGAGCTGCTCGACGCGCTGCTGGCCGTCCTCGCGCCCGCCGATATCCCCGCCGCCCGCCTGCGCATCCAGATCTATCAGCAGCTGAACAACCTGGAGTACTGCCGCAGCGCCTTTGCCCAGGGCGACCCAGCCATGATTGCCGAGGCGCTGGACATTCTGCGCGATCAGGCCACGACAGCAGCGCTGGTGTGAGGCGCAGCGCCTGAAGGGTCGGGCGCTGCGGCTAAGCGCGCCACATAGCTCAAGCAAGCGCGGCGGATATGGCAAACGGAGTGATGCTGGCCTGACCGCAGCAAGGCTCCGCGCTGCTCGACCGCTTTTCTGACCGCGTGTGCGCCGCCGCTGGCATAGTTGTTGCGCGCGCACAGGTGTGGAAAAGGAGGTCTGTATGACACAGCAACACGATGAGCGCATGGATGCGGTGCTGGAGCGGCTGCGGGCGCGGCCTGGAGTCGCCGAGCAGCTGCCGCCGGTCGAGGGCGCGCTGGTGCGCGGGGCCTTGGCCGGCCGCAGCGTCTACGCGCTGGCGCAGGAGCAGCAGATGAGCGAGGGCGCAGTCTGGAATGTGCTGCGGAGCGCCGCTGGGCTGGCCGCCAACCCGCCAGCCAGCGCAACTGGTGGCATGGGCAGCGACACCGACCCTGGCGTCAGCGGCGGCTATGGCCAGACCGGCTTTGGCAGCCTCGCGCCTGAGCCGCCAGAAATTCCCGACTAGGCCCCAACCTGCGTCGAGATGCTGCGCGAGCCAGCCTGGCTGCTGCGGCTAGGCTGGCCCGCGACTATCGCTGAGCGCGCGCAAGTTGCAGCGCTAGCGCTCGCTGAGCAGCGCCTCGGCCTCAATCTCAATCAGCATGGCCGAGTCGATCAGCCGCCGCACCTCGACCATGGTTGCGACTGGGCGAATGTCGCGAAAGAACTCGCCGTGCGCCCGTCCGATCACCTCCCAGTCCTCGATGTTGGTTACGTACATGCGTGTGCGCACGACGTCGTGCAGGCTGGCCCCAAAGTGCGCTAGCGCCTGCTCTATCTTGCGCAGAATGTGCACTGTCTGCGCATAGGCGTCGCCGCTGCCAACAACCTCGCCACGCTCATCGGTGGCGGTTGTGCCCGCCACGTGAATCACATTGCCCACCTTGACCGCCCGCGAGTAGCCGACGATCGCCTCCCACTGCGCACCTGAGGCGTAGTTCTGCCGTGTCATCGCTGCATTCCTCCTTCGATTGAATCGGCACTGTCACGCTGCATTATAGCGTGCTGTCTGCGCGCTCAGTGCTGGGCTACCTGCGCGCTGGGCGCTGGCGTGGCGCAGCATTGCAGGGTGGCGCAGCCCACGCCTTAAGCAATCGCCGCCAGCGAGCGGGCCGTGAGCCGCTGGCGCATGTGCCACGCATGCCAGCGCTTGAGCACGGCGCTGGTTTCTAAAACGACGACTATGAGCTATAAATTGACATAAGTTTACACTGTGCGGTTTTCTCCCAACGCTGGCTTGCCGTGCTGCTGCTGCGCGTGTGGCGGCGGCCCTGATCAAGTGCGAGCCTGATAGACAGCCGCGCCTAATCGGTGTATACCGAGCTTAAACCCCTCACCACAAGCGTCAGCTGGGCTGGCGTGGCGATAGGAGGTGTTCTATGCGCGGATACCGTCTGTTGGGGTGGCTGGTGCTGCTGGCTGGGCTGAGCCTCGTGCTGCTCGGCGGCTCGCTGCTGGCGGCTCCGCAGGCCGCGCTGCATATCGACTGGTGGTCCGTTGACGCTGGTGGCGGCACGAGCGCATCCGGTGCGCTTACGCTATATGCCAGTATGGGCCAGCTGGATGCCGGATCGAGCCGCAGCAGCGCGACTGGCCTAGGCATCGACGGCGGCTTCTGGGTGCCGACGATCGCCAACTACACCGTTGCTCTGCCGGTGGTGCTGCGCTAGGCAGGGCTGGCGCGCCCAACCCTGGCCGCCAGTGAATCAGCACACTATGGATTATTGAAAGAAGGTTGGTTATGCGCAAGCTTTCACCGCATGTGACTGCCGTGCTCGTGAGCGTGCTGCTGTTTGGCCTTGGCCAAGTTGCCGCCCATCAGCTGGCCCAGGAGGCCCCAGCCCCAGCGTCAACGCCGCTCTCCACCGCCTTCACCTATCAGGGCCGCCTTATGAACGGTGCCACGCCTGCGAGCGGCACCTACGCCTTGATCTTCCGCCTGTATGATGCGCCTACCGCTGGTTTCCAGGTTGGTGTGGACGTGCGCCAGACGCTGACGATCACCAATGGTCTGTTCACTACGCAGCTTGACTTTGGCTCCAGCGTTTTCGATGGCGCACAGCGCTGGCTGGGCATCGAGATTAACCATGAGCCGCTGCTGCCGCGCTATCCGCTCACCGCCGCGCCCTATGCGCTGTACACGCTCAAGGCTGCCCAGGCCACAGCCGCGCAAACAGCGACGCTCGCGCTCAGCGCCCAGGCTGTGCCCTGGAGCGGCATCAGCGGCATACCGGCCGACCTGGCCGACGGCGATGCGGACACCACCTACACCGCCGGACGCGGCCTGCTGCTGAGCGGCACCGAGTTTCGAGCGCAGGGCAGCCCCTACGCCAATACGCTGGTGGTGGCCCGCTCTGGCGGCGACTTCACATCCATCCAGGCTGCGATCAACAGCATCACGCTGGCCAGCGCCGACAATCCCTACGCCATCTTTGTGGCCAGCGGTGTGTACACCGAGCAGGTAACGCTCAAGCCGTATGTGACGCTGGTTGGCGCGGGCCAGGCCGCAACGATCATTCGCTGGTTTGGCGGCGCTCAGGAGCCAAGCGTCAGCGCCGCGAGCGCTACGGTGAGCGTTCCTGCTGCTGCATCGCTACGCCAGCTCAGCATCGAGAGCCGCTCCAGCGGCCAGAGCATTATGCTTGGCGTCTACGCCAGTGGCGCATGCCAGCTGCAAGACATCAGCGTGACGACCGTTGGCGGCGTTAAGAACTATGCCGTCTACACCACGGCTGGCGCACCGCAGCTCCACGCGCTCACGGTGAATGCGAGCGGCGGTCAGAGCACCTACGGCATCTACAATGCAGGCAGCGCGGCGCTGATTGAGCGCGCCACGGTGACCGCCGCTGGCCAGCTGGTCTATGGCGTGCTCAACGACGGCGGTGCGCCGCAGCTGCGCGATGTTGTGATCAGCGCTAGCGCTGGCAGCAGCGTGTATGCGGTGCAGAATCTGCACACTAGCGCGACGCTCGCACGCGTGACGGTGTATGCAGCGGCGCAGCAGCAGAGCAGAGGCGTCGATAACGTTGCGGCGCAGGTGCAGATGAGCGATATTGAGGTGCACACAACGAGCCTGACCAGCACCTATGCGCTCTACAGCATCAGCTCTGCCCTCACGCTGACCGATGTGCTGGCGCGTGCGACTGACGCTGCAACCATCGCCGGCCTCGTCGCCTTCGCAAATAGCACAGTGACGCTGCGCGGCGGCAGCATTGCCACCAGCGGCGGCAGCAGCACCTACGGCATCCTCGCAGGTGACTCACTGCTGAGCCTGAGCGCCGTGACCATCAGCGGCGCAGGCACGGGCATCTACAATGCCAACTCCACGCTTCGGCTGCGCGACGCGGCTGTGAGCGGTAGTGTGTACAGCATCTACCGCGCAAGCGGCGCTGTGCAGGTCGCTAACTCGCAGCTCGTCGGTGTCTTGACCGTTGGCCTGACCTGCTTTGGCACCTATGACGCCAGCTTGGCCCCGCTGACCTGCCCGTAGCCGTCGCTCTCCCCACCGTCGCCACGCATTGGCGGCGGTGGGGCGTTTTTTGTTGAACCTGTGCGCCGTGGTTAATTGCAGGCCGTGCTGCAGCACGCCGTCGCCGCGCCGTCTCGCCCGCTGTTTTCCCCAGGGCCAGGTGGCGCGGCCATACACGGCCGTGCGATAGAGCGAGCGCTGGGCGAATCGCAGGCGCGCAGCGCTGTTGAACCTGTGCGCCGTGGTTGATCGCAGGCCGTGCTGCAGCACGCCGTCGCCGCGCCGTCTCGCCCGCTGTTTTCCCCAGGGCTAAGTGGCGTGGCCATACACGGCCGTGCGATAGAGTGAGCGCTGGGCGAATCGCAGGCGGAGCGCACGAAAAGGTTGGGGTGCTATGCTGCGAATGCGCTTCGGTTTGGCCCTAGCTTCAGACGGCTGCAACACCAGCAGTGGCCGCCAGATCGGCGTTGGTGCGACTGCCATGTCCCAAAGACCATCCAAGGGTAGGCGTGCATGAGGACGCGGTGCACTGTACGGCTAGAGCAGGCATGGAGGTTTACCGAGAGGAGTGAGGAGTTTCTACGGTGTGGCCGCGTATCTCTGTCTAGGCCATGGCGACTGATCTCCGGCATGGGGTGCTGTTTGGTTTGGTGGTGCGGGATGAACGCATCCATCCCGCACCATCGGGCTAACGCTTAGCGCTCCACACACGCCGTTGATCGACGGCAGCGGCTGTGCGTTGGCGCTGCGGTCTGCGCCGCGATGGCTTCCGTCTGCGCGAGGCTGCGGCGGATCGCCTGCGGCGACGCGATCACCCCCGGCACAAGCACAGGAGCCGCCTGCACAGCCTGGCTCCAGCCCCCGCCAGCGGCTGTGCCCGCCGCGTCAACAGTCACCGTGATGGTTCCCGTCGCGGCCCGGCCATCGGGAGCCTGCACCGTCACGGTCGCGGTGTACGTGCCGCTGGCCGCATAGACGTGGTAGGCCAGCGCGCCGGATTCGGTATCCTGCGTCCCGTCGCCAAAGTCCCACGTCACTGCCAGCGACTCGGCATCCGCACCGGTTACGCCTGCGAGGAATGCCACCCCCAGCGGATCGTCGGTCACGCCAGGCTGGGCATACAGCTCCAACTCCAGCGGTGGCACCGGCGGTGGGGCCGCCATATCATCAACGGTTACACTGATCGTACCGGATGTTGCCCGACCGTCGGGGGCCTGCACCGTCACGGTCGCGGTGTACGTGCCGCTCGCTGCATAGACGTGGTAGGCTAGCACGCCGGATTCGGTATCCTGTGCCCCATCGCCAAAGTCCCACGTCACGGCGACCGTCTCCGCGTCCGCGCCGAGCACACCGACGTAGAACGCCACCCCGCGTGGGTCGTCGGTTACGCCGGGCTGGGCATACAGTTCCAGCTCCAGCGGTGGCGCTGGTGGCGTCTCCACCGTATCGTCAACGAGGACGCTGATTGTGCCGGATGTGGCCCGGCCGTCGGGGGCCTGCACCGTCACGGTGGCGGTGTACGTGCCGCTGGCCGCATAGACGTGGTAGGCCAGCACACCGGAGTTGCTGTCCTGTGCCCCATCGCCAAAGTCCCACGTCACGGCGACCGTCTCCGCGTCCGCGCCGAGCACGCCCACGAGGAACGCCACGCCCAGCGGATCGTCCAGCACGCCGGGCTGGGCATACAGCTCCAGCTCCAGCGGTGGCGCTGGTGGCGTCTCCACGGTATCGTCAACGGTCACGCTGATCGTGCCGGATGTGGCCCGGCCGTCGGGAGCTTGCACGGTCACGGTGGCGGTGTACGTGCCGCTGGCCGCATAGACGTGGTAGGCCAGCACGCCGGATTCGGTATCCTGCGCCCCATCGCCAAAGTCCCACTGGACGGCGACCGTCTCCGCATCCGCGCCGATCACGCCCACTAGGAACGCCACGCCCAGCGGATCAGCGTTCACGCCGGGCTGGGCATACACGGTCAGCTCCAGTGGTGGCGGGGGCTCCGCCGTTCCCACGGTCACGGTGACCCATCCCTTGGCCATGCGCCCGGCCACGGACGGGACCATCACCGTCGCCATATAGGTGCCCGGCACCGCATACGTGTGGTGCACCCGGCTCCCCGCGCCCTGCTCGCGCACGCCGTCGCCAAAATCCCACACCAGCCCGCCCCGCTGCGGATCACCCTTGTCCATGGTGGCCTGCAACGTGACCCCGAGCGAGCCTGGTGTGTCCGCAACGGTCGTAATCGCGACAGCGCTGGCCGTCGGCGGGACACGCGTGCTGCCGCGCACCGCCCCGGATTGGGCCTGCGCCATCCGTCCTGGCAGCAGCAGTGCGAGCAGCAGCCATCCGACACCCAACGTTTTGATCAGTGACCATCCGTGCATCTGTGAACTCCTTCCATACAGCATCGTGATCTTCACGTGGCCCGCCGCTGCACAGCAGCGTGAGCCGCTTCGTCCCCCACCGCCGTCCCCTGGGCTGCCAGTCTTCCAGGGTGCGGCTGCTTCAACCGCGCGACCACGTGGGGTACTGCACAGGTCTACGGAGCATTTTTTCACTGGATGCGTGTATTGGGCCGACGTGCCACATGGAGACCATCGCTGTCGTGTGTGCACCGACCGGCCAGGCCGCGCTGGTGCAGCTGCTGTGCTCCGGTCCGGCTGGGGGTTCACGCCGACGGTTGCGGGCAGCGGACGCTGCCGCGCACACCTGCGTTAGCTCTCAGCACGCCACCTGGCCTCCTAGTCACCAACCTTGTATCCGATTGAATGACCGCATGAGGTTGGTAGTTAGGACACGCTGCGCAAGCGGGCTGTGAGCAGTTTTGACCGCTATCATCTTTGCCACCAGCCCTGGTGCGATGGCATGAGCGCTGGGCGAATCTGTGCCGCTGGGTGTGGGAGTGACGCAGCTCACGCGCTAGGCAATCGCGGCCAGCGGACGGATCGCTGAGCCGTAGGCGCATGCCATACGCTGACCAGCGGCTTAGCACAGCGCTGAGCATCCACAGCGTGGCTGCTTGCTCGCTGAACACTAGCTTGCGCTCGGTATGCGCCAATCTGCCGATGCGCTGGCGCACGAATGCGATTAAGCTGCTGCGATCAATCTTTTGCATGTGAGGATGTATGCATCGTTTGCTTAACTGCTGCCTGGGTCTGGCTGGACTGCTCGCGCTGCTGGCGCTGGTTGGCTGTAGCGGGGCGGCGACACCTGCTGCGGCCCCGGTCGCAACGGCCACTGTAGCCCGTCCGCCACTGTCGAGCACGCCTGTTGCCGCTGCTGCAACACCAATAGCAGCCACCGCCAGCGCCGCACCTGCTACGCCAACACCGCTCGGTGCAGGTCGCGTGCTCTACACACGCAGTGACGCCAGCGCTGGAGCGACACAGCTGTGGAGCGTTGATCTCGCTGGCAGCGCCGACCAGCTGCTGCTGAGCTGTCCGAACAATTGCCAGATTACGTGGATGACGACCGCGCCTGGCGCTGGGCTGCTGGCCTACCGCGCCACCTACCAGGATCGCCCAACTGAAATCCGCCTCTACGATCTCGCCACACAGGCTGATCGCCTGCTGCTGGCGGCGGCCGATGATGTCTCTGATCTGCGCTTTGCCCCCGATGGCTCACGGCTGGCCTACTTGCGCTCGCGCGAGACCGGGGCGGTGTTGGACTACGAGCGCTCGATCTGGCTGGTGGATGTGGCCGATGGCGCGACGCATGCGGTTGTCAGCTGGGATCGCACGGTTGGGCTGCCGCTCTGGCTTGACAACGACCATGTGGTCTTTACCAGAGCACCGCATCCGCTGCTCGTCGGCGATATCGTGGCGCTGCCTGTGGCGAACCCGGACGAGCAAGCGGTGCTGTTCAGTGGTGCGACCCTGCTTGATACGGCCCCCGATGGCCATGCGCTGCTCGTGCGGCTGGAGTCAACTGGCGATGCGGTTGCGACCGATCAAACGTTTGCGCACGGCCTCGTAGCGCTCACCGGGGATGCGCCTGAGCTGACGCAGACCTGGCAGCTGCCGATGGGCTTTTTGCGCTGGTCGCCGGACAGCGCGCAGCTGGCGCACACAAGTATCGGCGGCGATCTGCGCCTGATCGACGCTGCTGACGGCACGGTCGCGCTGCTGCGCCGCTTTCAGGCTGGGCTGAAGGCTGGCCCTACTACGCATGTCGATTGGTCGCCCACTGGCGCGAGCCTTGTCTATGAGCTAGGTGCGCCGCCGGGGGCTGCTGCGCTCTACCGGCTTGATCTGGGCACCGATACAGAGCTGCTGCTCAGCGAGTTTCCCTGGTTTGCTAGCGCGCTGTTTGTGGTGGTGCGCTAGCTTGCTGGCGCGGGCCACGCTGCGTGCTGAAGCCGGAGCAGTGGCGCGGTCGCTAGGTCGGGCTGGAAGCCAAGCCGCTGAAATAGGCGCAGCGAGCGCGTGTTGGGCGCGTCGATGTCGGCCAGCAGCGTCTGCACGTCGAGGGCGGTGAAGGCCAGATCGATCACTGGGACCAGGGCCTCGGCCATCAGTCCCTGGCCCCAGCAGCGGCGAGCTAGCAGGCAGCCAACCTCGGCGGTCTGGCCGTCGGCTGTAAACGAGTGCAGGCCGCATGTGCCGATGAGCCGCTGCTCCTCTAGGCTGACAATGCCCCACTCAAGTGCTGTCCCGGCTGCGAAGAGCTGCGCGACGCTGGCGAGCAGCTGCGGAATCAGCGCCGGGCTGGCGAACGGCGGATCGCTGGCATAGGCCATCACTGCTGGATCGCCGTAGATCGCGAACAGATCGGCGCTATCGCTGGCGTGCATGGCGCGCAGCTTAAGCCGCGGCGTGCGCAAATTGGGCAGTGTTGTCCACGGGAAAGCTGGCATTGTTGGCTGTGCTCCTGGTCTAAATGGTGCGGTCAGTTGAGACAGATCACGCTCGTCAGCGTGTAGCAGGCGGGAAAATCATAAAAAAAAGGTGAAAAAATGTAACAGCTACGCAATTGTAAAAGCAATCCTAAACCATGACAATGAGTCTAAGCGATCGTCTAGTGTTCTTATACCAAATTATCTGCGAGCAGGTGCAGGGTGCAACCCTGCCGGGGGCTTGGGGCTGCGCCCCAAACCGTCTGTCTATGCAGGGTAGCCAACGTGAATTGGTATTGTTTTTATCTAGAAAGGAACTTAGGCTATGCAATTCCGTTCTTTTCAAGCTCATGGTTTTGCTGTACGCTGGCGACGGCTGTGGTCGGCGCTGCTCGTCGCCTTGCTGCTGACGGCGGTGGTGCCAGCAGCGGCCAACGAGGCGCAGCCTGCGCCTGCACCGCTGGCGACGCAGGCGACCCTGAGCCATCCGCGCACCGTCTTTACCAGTGCGCAGCTCAGCCAGCTGCGGGCCACGCGCTCCAGCAACCCGACTGCCGGATGGATGCAGGATCTGCTGGCAGCGAATGCAAGCTCGCTGGACTACGCCTACGTGGGCTTTTACGCTGCGGCGGCGGTGATCTTCTACGATCCAGCTAGCCCAACGCCGGAGGCGACAGGCTACCTGAACAACGCCAAGCGCTATCTGAACAACATTGGCTCCGGCCCACGTGATCGCGACCTTGAGCAGGCGCGCTACCTGCAGAGCCTCGCGATCGCCTACGATGTGCTCTACCCGTATCTCTCGGACAGCGAGCGCAGCACCGCCCGCAATCGACTCAGCGCCGCCGCGACCGACGAGGCCCAGCTCAACTGGTGGCAGGATGACTGGACCGGCAACCACAATGCCGTGGCCTTTGCTGGCCTTGGCTTGGCGGGCTTTGCGCTGCTTGGCGAGCACCCCAGCGCACAAACCTGGATCGACATGGCCATCAGCAACAGCGAGAAACTTAAGCTTGTCTGGGGCAGCGTCGCCGATGGCTCGTGGCACGAGGGCGTGGCCTATCAGGAGTTTGGCACGTTTACCCAGGTGCCCTACTGGATGACGGCGCGCAACAATGGCTACAGCGCCATCGACGACATGGCGCAGCTGCGCAGCTACGGCCGCTACATCCTTGCGCTGCGCGCCCCCGGCCACGAGCGCCGCTCGGTGCTGACCCACGGCGACTCGGTGTGGGTGCGCGCCACCGGCGTGGCAGCCATCCTCAGCTACACCGCCAAGCGCTTCCGCGATCAGTACGCTGTGCGTGCGATCCAGATGATCGAGGCTGACACGCAGGAGCCAAACGCCGACGATGCGATTCGCCCCCATCGCGCCAGCGTCATTCCCTACGCCGCTATCGAGATGATCAACTACGATCCCTCTGTGGCCGCCGCCGACCTGAGCCAGGTGCCGCTCGACCACTACCTGGGCGATATGGAGGCGTTTGTAATGCGCAGCGGCTGGTCGGCCTCGTCGATGGCGCTGGCGCTGAAGAGCGGCGTGATGGGCGGCCGCAGCAACTACGAGCGCGTGCGCGACGGCGGCGCGCCCGGCGGCTATATCAACGCTGGCCACGACCACTTTGATGATCTCGGCCTGTGGATGTACGGCGATGGCGGATGGTACCTGCCCGAGGCCGCTGCCTACAACTGCTGCCGCAACTTCACCGAGCCAGGCACTGGCGCGCTCGACTACGGCTACTCCTCGCGCTACCACAACACGCTGCTGATCGACGGCCTCGGCCAGTACGACAGTGAGCGCCCACAGACCGGCTCGTCGTCCTCCGCGTCGTGGTTCTACCAGCGTGAGGCCAGCCTGCCGCTACACGTCTCCACCGATCACTATGCCTTCGCGCGCGGCGATGGCTCGGAGCTGTATCCGGATAGCCTCGGTGTCCAGAGCCTGTACCGCACGGTCGCGATGGCCCGCGATGGCTACGCTGTGCTGTACGATCAGGCCCAAATGACCGGCAATCACCGCGTTGATCAAGTCTTTCACTTTCAGGAGTCGGCCCAGTGGGCTTCAGGCTGGCTGAAGGGCCTCAACGAGGGCGGCCGCGTCCTTGGCGTCAAGGTGATTGCGCCAGCTGGAGCGCAGGCCAGCATCGGCACGCAGCAGGTGCTCAGCTACTATCACGTAACCTACGATGAGGATGGCTACTATAGCTATGTGCGCGTGCATCCATCCGCCAACACTGCATCCGCAACCTTCTTGAACTTGCTATGGCCGACCAACGAGAGCGGCTGGAGCAGCCGCCCCAACGCGGTGGCGCTCGACAGCGCCGCTCCTGAGCGCGGCCTCGTGCTGCCGCTCGCCGGGGCGACCGAGCGCTGGATCTACGGCGCTTCGAGCAGTGTGTCCGCCGGTGGGCTGCTGCTGGAGGGCGCTGATATCGGAGTGGTGCGCAGCGCAACCTCCGGCTCGCTGCAGCGGCTGGTCGTGCTTGGCGCTGGCCGCTTGACCGATCAGGCGCAGGGCCATATCTTGCTTGAAACGCCTGCTGCTGGCGCTGTCGAGGTTGCGCTCAGCGGTGCGCGCGCCGATCTGAGCGGCGCGGTTCAGCCGGGGATTCGCTTCTATGGCCCGGCGGTCACGGCGGTCTATGCCAATGGCCAGCCGCTGGCCTGGACGCGCGAGGGCGCGCTGGTGCGCATTATCGACCAGACGGGCGATACTCAGCCGCCAGCGGTGCAGTTGACCGCGCCTACTGCTGGCAGTACGATCGTCGGCACGGTCGCGCTGAGCGCTCAGGCCAGCGATAATACTGGCGTCGCTGGTGTGCAGTTCTTGGTCGATGGCGCGCCGGTTGGTGCGGAGGATACCAGCGCGCCCTATACCTACGCGCTCGACAGCACCACGCTTAGCAACGGCAGCCACCAGCTCACGGCGCGCGCCCGTGATGCCGCTGGCAACTCAACGCTTTCGGCGGCTGTGGCGGTCACCGTGAACAACGGGCAGACGACGCCGGGACAGCTGGCGGTGTCTGGGCCGCTGACGCTCAGCCCGGCTAATCCGGTGGCGGGGCAGGCGGTGACGCTGAGCTTCACGGTGGAGAATGTCGGCGGGCAGCCGCTGACGGTGCCGTGGCTGTTCGCAGGCGTGCGCGATAGCAGCGGAGCCAACGTGGACTT
>JABXJS010000130.1 GCA_013538855.1 Herpetosiphonaceae bacterium | reverse complement strand
GCCGTAACGGCCATCTACGGCATGGTTCGGGCTATCCCGCTCGCACCGTACCGACCCTACACGCCACCCGAGCCAATCCTGTGATCTACTGAGTATAAGATTTTGATGCTTGAGGATCAAAGGCATAATCTCTATGGGTTGAATTATAGACGTTCGTTACAAGCTTGTCTAGCTTGCCATAGCTGATAGGATGTTTTGTGTTTCTCAGGGTAAATCTACATAATATGTAACAAAGTTACCTGTTTAGTAAAATATTAATAAGCTTCATTGCTTGGTTCAGGACTGGCTCATCCGGCCTTGGTGGGGCTGCGTAGCATACAATGGGTTGCGACGAATCTTTAGGCAATGGAGGATGGAGCATGGGCATTTGGCTGCGCGAGGCGTGGTGGTCGGCGGGCGCGCGCGACACGGGGCTGCTGCTGCTGCACGGGTTCAGCGGCGATCCGAGCGAGCTGCTGCCGCTGGCCGAGGCGGCGGCGGCGGACGACTACAGCGTGCTTGTGCCGCCGCTGCCTGGCCATGGCGGCGCGCCCCACGACCTCGCCGAGGCCGACTGGAGCGACTGGCTGGCGCGGGCGCAGGCGGCGCTGTGGGAGCTGCGGCTGCGCACACGCCAGCAGATCGTGGTGGGTTTCTCGATGGGCGGGGCGCTGGCGCTGAATCTGGCGCGGCACTTTCCCGACCTGAGCGCGGTGGTGACGCTGGCGACGCCGCTGTTTCTCGAGCCAGCGGCGCTGCTACCGCTGGTTAGCGCTGCCCAGCATGTGCTGCCATGGTTCTACCCGCTGAAGAGCGCCGACTTCAGCGACCCGGCCGTGCGCGAGAAGGTGCGCGCCTTTGCGCCCGAGATCGACCTTGACGACGAGGCGGTGCAGCGCTATCTGCGGCGCAGTGTGCGCCTGCCGGTGAAAGCGCTGGTCGCGCTGCTGCATGGCCTGCGGCACACCAGCAGCCTGCTGCCGCACATCCACATACCAGCGCTGGTGCTGCATGGGCTGCGCGACAGCGTGGCACCGCCAGCCTCGGCCACGATCATCGCCCACCACCTGGCGGGGCCAACCCAGCTGCGCTGGCTGGCGCGCTCGCCGCACCTGCTGCTGCAAGGCCCCGATGCCGCGCAGGCGATCACGGCCGTGCTCAGCTTCTGCGCAGCGCCGCCTGTCGCGCTAAAATTGACATGATCGCAACCTTTTGGTATACTCCTCTGCGTACTAAGCCACGGCGCATTCGTCTAGCGGCCTAGGACGCCACCCTCTCAAGGTGGAGATCACGGGTTCGAATCCCGTATGCGCTACCAATCAAAAAAGCGTCACCTCACACGAGGTGGCGCTTTTTGCTGTAGCTCGTGGTGGAAACACTATCCCTGTCGCGCTTTCGCTTCCCGCAGCTCTATGCTAGGATACGGATATAGACGATGTTCTGAAAACCATTATGCAGCAAAGCACTCCAAGGTGGGGAGAAACAGCATATGCATGGAGACGCGAACACAACAGACACGCACCTGCTGAACGAGCTAGCAGCGCTCAATGTGCAGGCAAATTTGGGTCTAGACCAGGCGCTGATGGACAAGATTGTTCAGGCAGCTGGCGCGGCGCTGCTCAAGGACAAAACTCGACAAAAGTGGCCTGCAATTGTACAGTGGTTCAAGCAAGATCATCCGCTGGTGGAGGCGCTCACACAGGCCGACCATCCTGCGAGCGCAGAAGCCAGTCAAACACTCATCACCATGATTGCGGCGACGGTCGCTCAGCACCCGACCGCGCAGACGATCGATGTAAGCACGAGCCGCGAGGACCTGGAGGCAATGTGCTTGCTCGCCATCATTAGCTCACTCAACAACAATAATTTTTCCTATAGCAGTAAGTTTTCTACGTGGGCCATAGCGGTGGTCCACAACACCTGCAAGAAGCATATTCGCGATATGCTGTACCAAGCGCAAGAAGAGCGCGCTGGATCGCGCAGAGCACACAGGAGCTGGTATGCCTTCTCTGTCGGAGATCATCGCCCAAGCTGAGGACGCAGCGGAGCCACCACCATCAGCAGTGCGGCTCTTTGCGCTGGCCAGCGAGCTGCCACTGGCCGAGCACAGCGCGCCCCAAGCGCTCACGCCCGCCGCCGCCCAACAGCTGCTCGCCACGCTGCCTGCGCTACCAGAGCCAGACTCTGAGCTGGCGTCCAGCGCAACCACGGCGGCCGGTTTCACGCCGGATCAGCACGCCGACGCTGCATCTGAGCAGTCAGCACACCCGGCCAGGCCCACGCTGGCAGATGCGCGCACGGCTGAGCCACTAGCCTTCTCCCCATTTGATCAGCCCAGCCTGCCGCCAGCCGCGCCACCAGAGCCACCACAGATTGTGCTCACCACGCCTGCTGGCGCAGTCGCTATCGCTGAGCAGATCACGGTCATGTTCTCGCAGCCGATGGTGGCGCTGAACCCGCACGCGCCGCCGTCCGCCGCCACCGTGGCCGCGGCGCTCGTCCCAGCAGTGCCCGGCTCCTGGCACTGGCAGGACTCCCGCACGCTGGTGTTCACGCCCGTCACACGGCTGCCGATGGCGACCGAGTATCGCGTCAGCGTGCCAGCGCTGCGGGCGCTCAGCGGCGGTGTAAGCGCGGCAACTACGTGGAGCTTCAGCACGCCGCCGCCCAAGGTGCTGCACGTTGAGCGACCACACTGGACATCAGCAGAGGATGCGCACACGCGGCAGGCGCTGGCGCTGCACTTCGATCAGGACATCGACCGCGCGGCGCTGTGGCCGTTCCTGCGCCTGACGGCCAACGGTGCGCCGCTGGAGCTAACCAGCGCCAGCAGCGCCGAGCTGGCCGCAATCCGCCAGCGGCACAGCCAGCGATACGGAAGCCGCGGCAGCGCGAGCATCGACCGCGACACCCGCTGGGTTGGCGTGCAGGCGACCACGCCGCTGCCGCCCAATAGCACGATCAGGCTGGCCGTGCTGGCTGGCGCGCCCTCGGCGGAGGGGCCGCTGCGCACCGCTGAAGAACAGAGTGTGACCTGGCAAACCTACGCGCCGCTGCACCTCCAGCTCGACTGGGGGCCGCACTACTGCGGCGCAGAGTGGCACATCAGCGCCAACAACGCGCTGCTCGAAGCCGACTTCGACCAGTCGCTGATCAGCATCGAGCCAGCGGTGGCCTTCAGCGCAACGCTCAACCAGCGGTACATCAGCATCAAGGCGGCGGCGACGGCGGGCACAGCCTACACAATCACGCTGGCCGCCAGCCTGCGCGATGTGTTCGATCAGCCACTCGCAGCGCCCTTCGTGTGCTCTGTGGTGGCCGAGGCCGCGCCGCTGCCGCCAGAGCAGCAGCCGCAGCTGCGCATGCCGCCAAACGCCCTCGTCACGCTGGCGGCACACACGCCAGACTGGCACTACCACGTCTACGCCCCCAACCACACCAGCCTGAAGGCGCAGCTGTGGGCCGTCGAGCCGCAGGACTGGGGGCCGTTCAACGCCTACGCCGCCGAGCTAGGTACGCTGGTGGGCAGCGGCAGCGTGGCCGTCGAGACCGACGATGCGCGCATCGATCTGCGCCAGCTCGGCGCACGCCAGCGCGGCCAGTACATTCTGGACGTTGAGCCGCAGGACGTTACGCCTGCCACAGCGTGGGCGGCGCAGCGGCTGCGCGTGTGGCTGCAGATCACCGACATCGACCTGGATGCGGTGGTGTGCGACCCAGAGGTACTGGTGTGGGCCAATGCTGGAACCACCGGCGCGGCGCTGGCCGACGTGGCACTGGAGCTACGCACCGCCTCAGCGGCTGACCCAGGCGGCTGGGTCAAGGGCAGCGCGACGCTGACAGGCGCGACCCAGCCCGATGGGCGCGCACGCTTCCACGCACCAGGATGCAGCAACCTGCTGATCGCCCGCACCGCCACCGACAGCGCCATCCTGCCAATCTCCAATCGCGAGCGCGTCTTGGCCACCATGGGGCTGCTGCGGCAGAGCGGGCTGCGCTGGTACGTGGTCAGCGACCGGGCGATCTATCAGCCCGGCGAGACAGTGCACATCAAGGGCTGGGCGCGCCTGGCGCAGCCTGCGCACGCTGGCGGCCTAGCGCTGCCCATGGCGCGTCACGGGCGCTACCTGCTGCAGAGCGAGAGCGGGGCTGAGGTGCGCAGCGGCAGCTTCACGCTGAGCGCCAGCGGCGGCCTAGAGCTGGCGCTAGCGCTGCCGCCACAGATCAAGCCAGAGGCCCACTACCTGATTCTCTCGCTCGGCGAGCACCCGTCCCACGAGCATGCGCTGCTGGTGCATACACCGCAGCGCCCAGCCTTTGCCGTGACCGTCAGCGCCGCGACCAACGAGTGCACGCCCGAGCAGCAGGTGCGCGTGCAGCTGCAAGCCAGCTACTACACCGGCGGGCCGGTGGCCGATGCGGCGGTGCACTGGCGCGTCACGGCCCACCAACACACGTTCGAGCTGCCAGAGATGGATGACTGGACATTCGGCCCCAAGCATTGGCTCCCGCAGATGGCAGCCTGTGGCCTGAGCGGGCGCACCGATGCGGCCGGCCAGCACACGCTGGCGCTTGAGCTTGGCTGGCTGCGCGAGCAAGGCGCGGTGCGGCTGAGCATTGAGGGCACTGTGGTAGACCGCAGCCTGCAAGCGTGTGCTGCACGCACAGCGCTGGTGGTGCATCCGGCGCAGCTCTATGTCGGCCTGTATGTGCATGTGGCCGGGCGCGAGCCAGACGACCCAATGCTGCGCGGCGAGATTCTGGTGGTCGATACCGCCGGGCGGCCTGTCGCCGACCGCGAGGTGTGCATCCACATCAGCGAGCTGGACAGCGAGCTGGAGCGTGCGCCAGCGGGCGAGCTACGCGCCGCGCTCACGCTGCACTCGGCCAAAGCGCCGGTTCGCTGGGCGTGGCGTGCGCCGGACGCCTCAATCTCTGCGCAGCGGATCTACCGCATCACCGCCTATGTCGCCGACGACCACGACCATCTGAGCCGCAGCAGCGGCCTAGACACGCTGCCGCACCTGCGGAGCCTGCAGCACACCTACACCAGCGCTGACGAGCTGCGCATCTATCTCGCTGCCGATCAGCCCGCCTATGCGCCAGGCGACACCGCGCTGATCACGATCAATGCGCCGTTCGCCCCAGCCTGTGGCGCGCTGATCCTGCACGGCGCAGGCGCGCCCCACGTGACCACGCTTGAGCTGAGCACCAGCGAGCAGCAGGTGGCAGTAGCACTGCCGCCAGAGATCACGCCCAGCGCCCAGGTGCAGGTGCTGCTGATCGACCGCAACGAGCGGCCAGCGACCGTGGACAAGCGCCTGAGCCTGCGGGCGGAGCTGCCGCTGCATATTGTCGACTCTAGCCAGCAGATTAGGCTGGATGTGCAGCCGCGCAGTGCCCACGCTCGACCTGGCGAGCGCATGCAGATCACGCTCGCCGCGCACAGCGCTGCTGGTCAGCCGCTGGCCGACAGCGAGATCGCCGTGTTCGTCGTCGATGAGGCGCTGCTTGATCTGACAGGCTATGCGCTGACTGATCCGCTGGCGGCCTTCTATCGCCACAGCGAACCCTACGCTAGCGTCCATGCGCTGCGCCAGCACCGCTATTGGCCGCGCTCGCCGCTGCGCGGCACACCGAAAACCTACGACAGAAAGACCAAGTTCATAGGACTCAAAAGCACCCGTGGCGCAGCCAGCCCAGCGCTTGAGCAGCCAGACTACCTGCTGCGCCACGACTTTAGCCCGCTGGCCTACTACGCGCCCAGCCTGCGCACCGATCCTGTCGGCCGCGCCCACGTCGAGTTCAGGCTGCCTGATACGCTGACGCGCTATCGCGTGATGGCTGTCGCGGTTCACGGCGTGGCGCTGGCCGGCTATGCCCAGACAACGCTCACCGCTGGGCTGCCGCTGATGCTGATGGCGACCGCGCCGCAGATGCTGCGGCCTGGAGATCGCGCCGTGCTGGCCGTGCTGCTGCACAATCGCACCAAACAGCCGCTCGCTGTGGCGCTGGCAGCGCGGGCGGTGCGCCTCGACGTTGTTGGCGCGGCAGGCTATGCGCTGCACATCGCGCCGCACAGTCAGGCCGAGTGCAGGATCGAGCTGGCTGCGCGCCAGGCAGGCCCAGCGGTGATTCAACTCAGCGCCAGCGCCGGAGCGCTGCGCGATGCCATCAGCCTGAAGCTGCCTATCGTCCAGCCAATCCACAGCGAGACCAGCGCCACCTATGGCGCGCTAACTACCACGACCACAGCCGAGGCACTCAGCATCCCGCACGCAGCGCTGCCCAACAGCGGCGGCCTGGAGATCGACCTTGCAAGCACCCAGCTCCAGCAGACCGCTGATGCGCTAAACGCCTTGCGCAACTATCCCTATGGCTGCGTGGAGCAGCGCGCCTCACGGCTGCTGGGCATCGCGGGCGCGTGGCGCTGGATCAGCCCCGCCGACAGCGAGCTCCAGGCTCAGATCAGCGCCGACCTGGCGTATCTCGTCGCTGCGCAGCGCGCCGATGGCGGCTGGGGGCTGTGGGCCGAGTCGCCGCAGGCGTGGCCGTATGTCACCGCCCACGTGGCCCACGCGCTGAGCCACTACGCCCACGGCGCTGGGCTGGCCGACACGCTGGCCCGCGCCGCCGACTACCTCAGCGCACTTGAGGCTGCACTACCAGAGCAGCCGCTATCGGCGCGCCTGACTATGCGCGCCTACGCCTGGTTTGTGCTTGGACAGCTCGGCCAGCCCCCAACAGCTCAGATCACCATGCTGCTCGAACAGCTAAAGCTAAGCGAGCTGCCGCCAGAGCCGAGCGCCTGGCTGCTATTGGCGCTGGCTGAGTCAGAGCAGGCCCACCAGTGGCGTGCCCCGCTGCGCCAGCAGCTGCTCAACCACCTGTACACCAGCGCAGGCATGGCCCGCATTCGCACCAGCCACCGCGACGAAAACCATGTGCTGCTGTACTCACAGCGGCGCGTCGATGCGCTGGCGCTGCTGGCCCTGCTGGCCGACCAGCCCGAGCACACGGCCGTGCACCTGCTGGCGCGCGGCCTGCTAGCTGCCCGCCAGAACGGACACTGGGCCGCAACCATCGCCAACGCCTACGCCATCCTTGCATTGGAGCGCTACAGCGCGCTGGCTGATACGGCCCCGACGGCGTGCTCTGTACAGCTCAGCGTGGGCCAGCAGGCGCTGCCAGCGCAGCAGCTGACTGCGGCACAGCCAACAACGCGGCTGCACATACCCATGGCCGAGCTGCTCCAGCTTGGGCACACGCAGCAGCTTACCCTTGCGAAGCGCGGCGGCGGCACGCTGCACTATCGCATCGCGGTGCAGGCGGCTGTCCCCACGGCAGAGCTGCCGCCACGCAGCAATGGCTTTACAGTAGCGCGCCGCTACAGCGGTGCAGAGCAGCCCAGCGCTGCTGTTTTGGGAAATGATGGTCGCTGGTGCTTTGCTAGTGGTAGCGTGGTTCACGTCCAGCTCACAGTGCACATACGTGAGGCGCGCTATCACGTGGCGCTCGTTGATCCGATCCCGACTGGCTGTACAATTCTCAACCCAGCGCTCGCGACGACCAGCCAGCTTGCAGAGCAAGGACATGAGCGCTGGCCCTGGCTGGTGCGCCACAGCTACCCCGATCGGCTAGAGGCGTTCGCGGAACACCTAGAGCCAGGCACACACACGCTGAACTATGTGCTGCGCACCAGCAGCACAGGCACCTTCAGCGTGCCGCCGCCAACCGTCACGGCGATGTGTCAGCCGGAGCTGTATGGCCGCGGTGAAACGGCAGCTGTGACAATTGTGTAAATCATTCCCATGTGCCTAGCGGCCCCAACACGGGCGCACGAGCACCGGCTGCGGCTACGCCGTGACAGCGCACGCTCAACCACGCTACCAGCATTCCACACCCGCACGCTCCATCGCTAGGCGGTAGGTGCGGCGGCGACGCTGTGCTAGAGTTGGCCCATAACCTCATTGTTTTGGAGAACGCCATGCCTGAATCTGTCACTATTCGCACGGCGACGGCCGCTGACGCAGCCGATGTTGCCGCCGTCTACCTCGCCGCGCGCAAGCACTTTCTGCCCTATGCGCCACTGGCCCATCCCGATGCTGACGTGTGTGCGTGGATCACCCAGGTGCTGATCCCGAGCGGCGGCGTCAGCGTCGCGCTGCTCGCTGGGCGCGCCGTGGGCATGCTGGCCCTGTCCGACGATGGCGCAGTGCGCTGGATCGACCAGCTGTACCTGCTGCCGGAGGCAGTCAATCAGGGGATTGGCGCACAGCTGCTGGCCCACGCGCTCGCGGTGCTCGCGCCGCCGATTCGCCTGTACACCTTTCAAGCGAACAGCGGCGCACGGCGCTTCTACGAGCGCCACGGGTTTGTCGCGCTGGCCTTCGGCGATGGCACGGATAACGAGGAGGGCTGTCCCGACGTGCTCTATGAGCGCATCGGCTAACGTTTGCATGGAGGATCACGCATGAGCTATAGCGTGCGACTGCTAGGACCAGAGGATGCCGCCGTTCTTGACACTGTTGACCCCGATGTCTTTGACTATGCGCTTGACCAGCGCTGGACGGCCGAGTTTCTGGCCGATCCGCGCCACCATCTGGCGGTGGCGCTCGCCGCTGGACAGGTGGTGGGCATGGCCTCGGCCGTGCACTATGTGCACCCCGACAAGCGGCCGGAGCTGTGGATCAACGAGGTGGGCGTGGCGACAGCCCACCACCGTCGCGGGCTAGGGCAGCAGCTTGTGCGCGCCCTGCTCGACCACGGCCGCACGCTCGGCTGCCAGGTGGCGTGGGTGCTCACTGAGCAGGACAATCTGGCGGCGCGCGGCCTCTACGCAGCAGCAGGCGGCGTCGAGGCCGCCGAGCCAGTCGTCTTCGTGGAGTTCGACCTGCACTAGCAGTGCGGACAGCACCAATCCAGCGCCCACCAACATTTCAGGAGCAACAACGGCAACGCCCGCGCCTAGCCTGGAGCCTGCAAGCATAGCGGCACCTTTAAGCAGCATGGGCTTTTTGGCCCCAAGCGCGCAGGCGCAGGTGGGCGCAGCATCACGCCGCCGAGCGGTGCATACGCAGTGACAACGCGGCAACGTGACGCACCTGCGCATGGGCAGTTTGGCCCCACCCGTCGGGCGCAGGTGGGCACAGCATCACGCCGCCGAGCGGTGCATCCGCAGTGACAACGCGGCAACGTGACGCTAGCTAGCTCGCCTGGCTGCTACAGCGCGCTCGCGCCGATGTGGCGCAGCATGGGTAGGAACAGGCGCGGGGTAAGATTGGCGGACACATAGAGCGTCGTCACGCCGTAGCCGGGCACGCTAAAGCTAGCGCTGCCACCGCTCACAGGCACGCTGCTTGGCTGCCACAGCGCCGCAGCGCTCGATGTGTAGGCGTCGAGGCTGGCCACAGCGGCAAACTGCGCAGGCAGCTGGAGCGTGACCGCCTCGGCAGCATCGGCGCTGTTGACCAGCACCACGACCAGCGCACCGTTGGCGTTGAGATAGGCGCTGGTGTTCAGCGTCGCAGAGCCAGCAACAGTGGCGGCTACACGCTGGGCATTGGGGCGGATGAAGCGCGCGAAGTGCTTGAAGGCCACATACTTCGGCGACTCTGCGCGCAGCGTGGCGTCGGTGAGCGTCTGCGCGCCCACGGCGTCGCCGTCGGTGAGCTGCCAGTAGACCCAGGCGCTCTGCTGGCCAATCGTGAGCGCCTGATGAATCTTCAGCGCAATGCTCCAGCCGCCAGCGCCAGGAAAGCTGCCGCCGCTGAGCCAGCTCGTCTGCTCGCCGGAGGTCTCGGTCATCCACGACTTCTTGCCGTAGGCCGTGAAGCCCTGCACCGTACTCGGCAGCCCAGGCGCTGGCTGACTATCCCAGCCGTTGGCCCACCAGTCCCACTCGGTTGGCGCGCTACCAGCGGAGCTAACGCCATCGTTGGCGTAGCCGTGGATATTGAAAAAGTCCAGCGCGGCGGCGGCCACCGGGTCAGCCTGGACATTGCTGATGATCTGAAGGTTCTTGTGGATGGGGCCGCCGTACTCCCACATACCGTAGGCGTCGCCGCCGAGCAGGTCCTCCGGCCCCATGATCTTGATATCCTGCAGCTCGGGGTACTTGTCGAACTCGGCGCGCAGGGCCTTGAGCGCGGTGATGTAGTCCTGCGAGAGCGGGTAGGTCATGCTGTTGTAGAAGGTCTCAAAGTTTAGCTCATTCTGGACGCTGATCGCATAGAAGTGGACATTGAAGGCGCGCTGATAGCCGAGGATGTAGCTCGCCATCGAGCGTGCGAACTGCGTGAGCGCCGAGGTGTTGTTGAACACAGCCAGCGGCGTGCCCGAGAGGTCGAGCTTGCCGCCGGAGAAGTTGCCGCCCCAGATGAATGGCCAGGGCGTGCCATTGGCTGGCAGAATCCCCGACTGGCCGGAGATGGTGTTGCCGGACGACACCTTGACCCACGGCGGCGGCGACCAAATCGAGCCAATCAGCTTGAAGTCGCCGAGCTGGGCGGCGCGCGCCTGTCCGGCCTGCGCGGCCACCCCGCCGGTCTGCGGCATCGTGCGGGTGTAGTCGAACACGCTGAGGTTCTGGTTGGCGTCGGCCTGCATCACAGCGATGGGCGCGCTGCGCCCGGCCCAGGTGGCCGAGTAGTCGCTGGGGCTGGTGTAGGTGCGCACATTGTTGTTATCGGGGCCAGGCAGCGCCGGGCTGTTGTGAAACCATGGCGAGTTATAGGTGAAGTCCGAGTATGGTGCGCCGAAGTTGGGCGTCAGGTCCACGCGCAGAATCGAGGCGTGCAGATCGTCGTAGTAGAGCTGCTGCCACCACGCCTGCTGGGCCTCGGAGCCGGAAAGGCAGGTGCCAAAGCCGTCGATAACCTGAAAGCGCGTGGCGGTATCGATGGTGACAGTGGCGGCCAGCGGCGCACGCGGGCGGGGCAGCATCTCACGGGCGGCGGCCACGCTGGCCAGCGTCAGCGCGATGGCACACACCAGCAGCAGAGTCGCCCAGCGCGACCGATGAAAAAAAGAGCGCATGATCTTCCTCCAAAACAAAAGCGCGAGATCACAGTGACCTGATTGGGCAAGCGGAGCAGCGGGAGTGACGTGCGGCGGGGATGGGAATGTCAGGTGCGCTGCTACGATAGCGCAAAATCGCCAGGAGCACAATCTGGCTGCATGGCGCAGGCCAGCCGCCAATGCTGCGGCCGCATTGCCGCAGACGGCACAGCTTGCTATGATACATACAGCCACCCCAAGCGACTTTTATTATTGGTATGGAGGCCATCTCGATGGACATGCAAACCTGCCCGGTGTGCACGCTGGCGTTCGTGCCCCCGCTGGAGCCGGTGCGCTGGCTCGCGCTGCCGCCAACCGGCGGCGACTACGAGTGGGCCAGCAGCACAGAGCGATTCGCCTGCCCGCACTGCACCGCCGCGCTGGAAGTGAGCGTCAAGCGCGATCTCGACGGCTCGCATCCGGTGATTGATGGGCCAGTCAAGCGCGCCAGCTAGCGCACCACGCAATGAAAGGAGCGCCAATGCGCACAGGCCGACTAGAGGCGTTTAGCGATGGCGTCATCGCTATCCTCATCACGATTATGGTGCTAGAGCTGAAAGTGCCGCACGGGACCGACTGGGCGGCGCTGCGCGAGATCATCCCCATCTTTCTCACGTATGTGCTCAGCTTCATCTACCTGGGCATTTACTGGAATAACCACCATCATCTGCTGCAGGCGGCGAAGCGGGTCAACGGCGTGACGCTGTGGGCCAACCTGCATCTACTGTTCTGGCTCTCGCTGGTGCCGTTTGCCACGGGCTGGATGGGCGAGAACCACTTTGCGCCGCTGCCAGTGGCGCTCTACGGCGGCGTGCTGCTGTGCGCGGCAATTGCCTACACCATTCTGCAGCGCACGCTGGTGCGCCTGCACGGCCAGAGCCTCGCCGCCGCCTTTGGCCGCGATGTGAAGGGCTGGGCCTCGCTGGTCGCCTACCTGCTGGCGATCCCAGCGGCCTTCATCAATGCGTGGGTCTCTGGCGCGCTGTACATCGCTGTCGCCATTCTCTGGTTCATCCCTGATCGACGCATTGAGGCGCAGTTCGAGCGCCAGCAGTAGGCCGCCAGCGCCAGCACACAGCCGCCGCACGCCAACAAGTGTCCAACCCTATTTGGTCCCCTGCGCTGCGCCAGATCAACCCTAGGCATAGTGCAGCGGCACAATCCATCCGCGCGTGTGGCTGCGCCGCTACGCGAACCAGCGGCGCGTCTGCACACACGCACACAAAAGGAGCATGCTCATGGCACACCTTAGCGTACCTATCGTTAGCGCGTTTGTTGATGGCGACCGCGGCGGCAATCCGGCTGGCGTCGTGTTGCATGCCGAGCGCTTCGATGCCGCAACGAAGCAGCTGATCGCGGCCAGCATTGGCCTCTCGGAGACCGCCTTTGTGTCGCCATCGCAGGTGGCCGACTTTAAGCTCGAGTTTTTTACGCCCACGCGCCAGATCGCCCACTGCGGCCACGCCACCATCGCCACCTTCGCCTATCTCGTGCAGCAGGGCCTGCTCACCCACGCCAATAGCTCCAAGGAGACGATCGACGGCACGCGCGACATTTTCATCGACGGCGAGCTGGCCTTCATGGAGCAGACCGCGCCGCACACTACGGCGCTCGACGACGCAGCACAGGCCGAGGTGCTGCGCGCGCTTGCGATCACACCGGCCGCGCTGCTGCAAGGCCACACGCCAGTGATCATCAGCACCGGCAACGCGTTCCTGCTGGTGCCGCTGCGCGATGCCGCCGCCGTGCGCCAGGTTCAGCCCACCATGGCACTGATCGAGCAGATATCGGAGCGCTTTGATCTGATCGGCTTCTATGTGTTTACGCTCGCGGCCAGCGTCGCCGGCAGAGCCGCCAGCGCCCGCATGTTCGCCCCGCGCTATGGCATCGCCGAGGAGTCCGCCACCGGCATGGCGGCAGGACCGCTGGCCTGCTATCTCTATGCCCAGCTTGGACAGCGCCAGCCAACGCTGCTGATCGAGCAGGGCTTTTTCATGCAGCCGCCTGCGCCCAGCCTGCTCACCGTGCAGCTAACCACGACGGGCGACACCATCGAGCGGCTGATGGTCGGCGGCCGAGCGCAGGTGGCGCGGGTGGCCACGATCGATCTGCCGACGGTATAAAGGAGGCGCTATGCGCGTGATCGTTGGCCTGATGCTGCTGGTATTTTTCTGCGCTGGCTTGGCGCTGATCGGCCAGGGGCTGCGCATGATCGGCCTGCGCTGGCAGCGGCGCAAGCAGCTGCTGAGCGCAGTGGGCGAAGTTGTGCAGGTTGAGCGTGTGGCACCTCGGCGACGCTCTGGCACAGGCGGTCGTTCAAAAACCTACCACTTCTATCCTGTCGTGCGCTTTGGCACCCAGGATGGCACCGTCGTGACATTCAAGGCGGAGATTGGCCGCAGCGCCCGCGCGTCGCCCTACCGCTATGGGCAACACGTGCCGGTGGTCTATGATCCGGCGGGCCTGCTGCCACCAGTCATCGGGCGCGGCGCTGGTATCTGGGTCGCACCGCTGCTGCTGCTCGGCGGCGGACTTGGCTTCTGGCTCGGGGCCGGGCTGATCTGGCTGGCCTTTGGCCCACGCATCATCGGCGGCTAGCGCGACCTGCGCCAAACACAGCACGTAGAGAAGCTACAGCCGTCCGTAGCGCGCAGCCCAGCGTCGAGACTGGGCACAAGCGCCGCCGAGCAGCCAGGACACAAGGAGGTTGACTGTGTGCATAGCCGGAATCTGGGGCATCTTTGGCATCATCATGGGCCTGCTGAGCGCAGTGCTGCTATGGAGTGCCTATCAAAACTTTAGCATGCGCTGGCGGCAGCGTCGCTCGATCTTTCTGGCCCAGGGCGAGATCATCGACCTGCGGGTGGCGCAGTACAGCGGCTATAATCAGAAGCAGTTTCACGCCACCGTGCAGTTTATGACCGGCGACGGCGAGGTGATCACCTTCAAGCCGCCAGTGCGCAGCGGCTACAGAGCGGCCTACGCCGTCGGCGAGCAGGTGCCGGTGATCTACGACACCGAGGGCCAGATCGAGCCACAGATCGGCGACCATATCGTGCGCTATTGGGCGCAGCCGCTGCTGCTGCTGCTGCTTGCGCTGCTGCTGTTTGGCGGGGCGCTGCTGCTGTTTTGGGGCATGCGCCTGTTTTTTCTGTAGGCGCACGCAATAAAATAGCCTTAGCGGCAAGGAGGCGTGGCGATGGAGCTAGGTTTGATCATCTTTCGAGTGGTGTGTATCCTCTTCGGTGTGCTGTTCATCGCTGGCAGCGGGATGTTCTTCACGTTTGTGTACCAGACGATCCGCGATAACGAGCTACGGCACAATCGCTTGCTCACCGCCGAGGGTCACGTCATCGACCTGGTCGAGCAACAATTTCCGGGCATAGCGGTGCCAGTCTATCAGCAGATCGTGCAGTTCGAGACCAACCTTGGCGCGGTGCAGACGTTTCAGGCCAAGTACAGCGATCAGTTCGATGCGCTGACCGTGATCGGCCGCCAGGTCCAGGTGCTCTACGACCCAGCCAACGAGCTTGATCCACAGATCGACTTCGACAAGGGCCATATCGTCGGGCGCATCCTCGGCGCGCTGGTGCCCGCGCTGCTGCTGGCTGGCTGCGCCGTGCTCGCGCTGCTTGGCGCGATCTTCTTTGATCCGCAGCGGCTTGGCCTGTAGCCGAAGTCTGATCTTATGCAGAGGGAGAGATATGGATACCGCAGTTGAGTCACCGCTCAGCCTGATCGCGACGCTGACCGTGCTTGGTGTGTTTATGCTGGGCATGTTCACTGGCGCTGTGCTGGCATTCCAGGTTATGGTCACAGAGCTACGCGTGCGCCGAGCGCGCTTGCGCCACCTACAACAAACGCGCGGCACGGTCGTGCGCGTCATCCGCGGCCCGATGAGCAAACGGAGCAAAACGTCAACATACCAGCGCGAGATCGGCTACCAAACCCTCAGCGGCGAAATCCGCACCTCTATCCCGCGAGTCAGCGTCAGTAGTGCGACACCGCCCTTCCAGGTTGGCGATACGCTGACCATCTTCTACGACCCAGAGCAGATCGTCGAGCCAGTGCTGATTGATCGGATCAATCTGTTTGCACGGCCCATCATCTTTGGCATTCTCGGTACCGGGGCAGCAGGCGTTGTAGCGTGGTTGCTGGGTATCATTATCCGCGATCTCTGGGGCTAAAGTTGTTAGGCTGAAAGGAAGCTTATGCCTGTCTATATCGCTTTCTTACGTGCGATCAACGTCGGCGGCCATGTGGTCAAAATGGATGTGCTGCGCCAGGAGTTCAGCGCGCTAGGGTTTGCCGATGTCAACACCTACATTCAATCGGGCAATGTGCTGTTTCAATCCGCAGCCACGCCAGCGCCGGAGCTAGAGCAGCTGATCGCCGCCCGCCTGGAGCAGACGCTGGGCTACGCTGTGGCAACCTTCGTGCGCACGCCTGAGCAGCTGATCGACCTGGCCGCGCAGCAGCCGTTTGGCCCGCTGCCAGCGCAGGCGGTGGACTATGTGAGCTTCTTGCCCGCCGCGCCGCCACCAGAGCAGTCGCAGGCGCTACTCGACCTGCGCAGCGACATCGATAGCTTTGCGCTCTACACCGACCATGTGCTCTGGCGCACCCACAAGGCGATTGGGCCAACCGCGCTCACCAACGCCACACTTGAGAAAGTGCTGAAGCTGCCCGCCTCGCGCCGCAACATGAATACGGTCAACAAGATTATCGCCAAGTACCTGCGCTAAGGGAGGATTGATGAGCACTGAGTGCTGTCAGCAGCCGGACACCCTGATCAACCCCACGCTGCTGGTTGAGGTGCTGGCACCTAGCACGCAGGACGACGACCGCGGCACCAAGTTCATGCACTACCGCACAATCAACAGCCTGCGCGAATATGTCGTCGTCGCCCAGGATCGCTGCCATATCGAGCATTGGGTGCGCCAGCCAGACGAGCGCTGGCTGCTGGTTGACTACATCGACCGTGATCAGCAGATCGTGCTTGATTCGATCAGATGCACGCTTGATATCGCGCTCGTGTATGCGAAAATTGAGCTGGGCGCGGCGCTCGATCCGCTGCACCCGCCAGCTGATCTCTAGCACAAGGAGCCGATGATGGAAAACGCCGCCGCTGTCGTGCGCGGATTCTTAGCCGATGTCCGCTCGGGCCGCAATCCCGCCGCCGCCGCTACGTACATGGCCGAGCGCGTGCTTGCCCACCAGATGAACGCCGAGAACCTTGAGGTTGTCGAGCGCTCCCCCGCTAACTACACCGCCCACATCGAGGAGTTTCTCGCACTGTTCGGGCCGTTCGAGCTGATCATCGACGAGTTCATCGCCCAGGACGACAAGGTTTATGTGCGCTGGCGGCAGCTCGGCACGCACCTCGGCGCGGTGGCAGGCTACGCGCCCACTGGGCTGCCGCTGGTCGAGGTCAGCAGCGCCGTCTACCGCGTGGCCGACGGCCACATCGTCGAGTACTGGATTCAGACCGACCGGCTGGGCACCCTTGAGCAGCTGCGGCGCAACGCCGCCAGCACCGCCCAGAGCTAGCGAGCATCGGCATGCAGATTGTGATCCTCGATGACTACCAGGACGCCGTGCGCACGCTAGACTGCTTCGACCAGCTCGCCGAGCACCATGTGACGATCTACACCGATCCGGCCCCGAGCTTCGACGCGCTGGTCGAGCGCCTGTACCCCGCCGAGGCGCTGGTGCTCATCCGCGAGCGCACGTCGATCAGCGCCGCGCTGCTGGAGCACCTGCCCAACCTGCGCTTGATCAGCCAGACTGGCAAGCTCAGCAACCACCTTGATCTCGCCGCCTGTAGCGCGCACGGCATCGCCGTGGCCGAGGGCGTCGGCTCACCAGCTGCGCCCGCCGAGCTGTGCTGGGCACTGATCATGGCCGCCAGCCGCCAGCTGCCCGCCTATTGGGCCGCGCTGCGCGCCGGACGCTGGCAGGACACCGCCGGCCTAGGGCTAGGCCGCACGCTGCGCGGGCGCACGCTGGGCATCTGGGGCTATGGCAAGATCGGCCGCATCATCGCTGGCTACGGGCGCGCCTTTGGCATGGACGTGCTGGTGTGGGGCCGCGAGCCATCGCGGGCGGCAGCGCAGGCCGACGGCTACCGGACCTGCGCTGCGCGGGAGGAGCTATTTCAGCAGAGCGAGGTGCTCTCGCTGCACCTGCGGCTCAACGCCGCCACTCGCGGCTGCGTCACCTACGCCGATCTCAGCCAGATGCGGCCAGACGCGCTATTTGTCAACACAAGCCGCGCCGAGCTGGTCGAGCCAGGCGCGCTGCTCGCCGCACTTGATGTTGGTCGGCCAGGCTACGCCGCGCTCGATGTGTTTGAGAGCGAGCCGATTATGGATCAGCAGCATCCGCTGCTGCAGCGACCAAACGTTGTGGCCACGCCGCACATCGGCTATGTCGAGCGTGACAGCTACGCGCTGTACTTCGCCGCCGCCTTTGCCAACATCGTGGCCTACGCCGCTGGCCGCCCGCAGAACATCGCCAACCAGCAGGTGCTCTAGCCCAAGTAGAGGAAGTCGAAATCGCCTGGCGACTGGCCGTAGCTGGTCAGCAGCTGGGCGATCTCGGTGTGGTGCTGCATGCCGTGAAAGAGCACCTGCTGCAGCAGCTTCCAGAGTGGCCGCTCAAGCGTGCCACGCGCCGAGGAGAGCGCAATCGGATTGATGATCGTCGCGTCATCATAGTCGGCCAGCAGCGCCTCCCAGGCGGCCTGCTCATCGGCGAAGCCCTGGCGAATGGCTGCGAGGTCGGGGTAGTCGCTCGCGGCGAGCGGCGGCTGCTGCGCCCCAGCGATCAGACCTCTGCGCCAAGCGTTATCTGTGATCAAGGTATGCAGGAGCAAAGCGTGGATCGAGCCGTGGCCGTAGCCAGGGTTGGCCGTGTACTCGGCGTCGCTAAGCTTAGCGGCGCACTCCAGCAGCCGCTGCGTAACCTTCCAGTGATAGGCAAAGAGGGCACGATACTGATCCTGAACAACCATACATCCTCCTACAACAAAACTATCTGCACCGCCGACTGGTCGGGCGCTAGCCGCACAAGGGAGCGCAAAGGACACACATTGCCTGCCCATCCTGTCTGAATCGGATTACTGCTGAGGGGTGATTGGCGTAGGATTGCGCTGTGCCGCTGCACACTCCAGCGACGCGAGCATAGCACCTGATACGAACATATGTGTTAGTGTCAGCGATTATACGGGCATATGCCACATACCGCAAATTGCCAGCGTATCACCTGGTATGCTATCCATGGTCGACTGCGTGATGTGGCCGCGGCGACATCGCTGCACTGTGAGGAAACAATGGTCCCACCAGTACCGACATCGAATGAAAACGCCCCCGTCGCGTATGGGCGCAAAGAGGTTGCGCTCGCTACGCGGGCGGAGCTACCTTGGGCTATGCGCCTGTTTCTTGGGATCGTGCTGTTTAGCGTTGCACTGTGGGGCGCGCGGCTCATGCAGCGCGACGGCGTTGGCTGGACGCTGCTCGGCGGCACGATGGTGGTTGGCGGTGTCGCCCTGACGCTAGCCACAGGCGAGTTTCAAAATCAAACCCTCGTCTTCTACGAGCATGGGCTGCGCACCTACGGCCCTAATCCGTTCGAGCAGTGGAGCATCCGCTATGCCGAGATCAAGACTGTCGAGCTGATCGAGGTCAGCAGCACGGGGTCCAGCGTGCCGCGAGTATACAAGCGGCTGATGCTCTCCACACGCGCTGGCAAACGCCAGCTGCTGCTGGCAACGCTGCCTGAGCAGCATACCGACAAAATCCACGCGCTAGCGCTGGAGCTGCTGCGCGAAAAAGGCGTGCCAATCAGGGAGGACCATTATGGCAACGCTTAATCTGGTCAAGTCCGATCAAGCCTACTACAGCGGCAAGGCCCAGCCACAGCTGCTTGAGTTTGGATCGCTGCCCTACCTGACCATCAGCGGGCGCGGCGCTCCTGCTGGCGACGAGTTTATCGCGGCAACGCAGGCGCTCTACCCGCTGGCCTACGGCATCAAGAAGGTGTACAAGCAGGCCGACAGCGACTTCAGCGTGCCCAGCCTCGAGGGCCTCTGGTGGGTCACAGGTGATCGGCCTGCCTTGGAGACACCGCGCGACGAGTGGTGCTGGAAGCTGCTGCTGCGCCTGCCTAGCTTCGTCAGCGCCGCGACAGCGCTGACAGTGCGCGCCGATGTGGCCCGCGCCAAAAAGAATCCGCAGATCGCCAGTGTCGATTTCGAGCAGATCGACGAGGGCCGCTGCGCCCAAATTCTCCACGTCGGCCCCTACGCCAGCGAGCCGGAGACGATCACGCGCCTGTTTGCGTTCATCACGGCCCACCACCTCACCGTCGCTGGCCTGCACCACGAGATCTACCTCTCCGACCCGCGCAAGGCTGATCCCAACACCATGAAGACGCTCATCCGCTATCCGGTCCGGCCAGCCAGCTAGTCGCTGCGCACCAGCTCCGCCACAAGCCAGCCATGCATCCCTTGGCTGGCTCGTGGCGCGGAGCACCACGCCGCCGCGCCCGCCGGGCCGACCGCTGCGCCGTGCGGATTGCCCGCCGCACACCCTCACCATTAACCACCGCGCT
>JABXJS010000129.1 GCA_013538855.1 Herpetosiphonaceae bacterium | reverse complement strand
TGGACGAGAGCTGGTCCGACCGCGCGACGGGCCGCCACGCAATCGAGCGAGCGCACGTGCACCCAGCAGACTCGGCCGTCTGAGCCGTGGCGCGCAACCTGTTTTTCTCAACCATGCAGCACGGGCCGCTGCGCAGCGCTGCGCGGCTAGTCGAGCGTGGGCGGGCCGTGCGGGTCGGGGAAAAGATCGGCGAGGTGTTTGACCAAGATGATCAGCGCACCGGCGCTCAGCGCGGCCAATGCTGGCGCAGGATAGCCGAGCAGCCAGGCCAGCGGCGGCGCGACACCGATCATGGCGATTGCCGCGCCGGTCGGGCGCTTGAGGCCAAAGATGATCGCCGCGCCGAGCAGCAGCGTTGGCAGCACCACCAGCGGGGCCAGCACACAGATCATACCGAGGCCGCTGGCGAGGCCCATGCCGCCGACGCGCAGCGATGCAATGCGCCAGCCGCGCCAGGGCCAGCGCAGCGAGCGCACGATCAGGTAGGGCGAGAAGCAGTGGCCAAGCAGCGCCGCCACGCCGACCAGCGCCGCCAGCCAGGCCGAGTGCTCCAGCAGCTGCACCAGCGCGGTTGGCACCGCCGCCTTGAGCGCATCGAGCAGCAGCACCAGCGCACCGGCCAGCGGGCCACCAACGCGCAGCGAGTTGCGCGCGCCGACATTGCCCGAGCCAGTCGAGCGCACATCAACGCCGCGCAGCAGCCGCACCACAAACACCGCCCACGGAATCCCGCCGAGCAGATAGCCGAGCAGCACCCACAGCCATGGCATCACTGCACCTCAGCGCTAGAATACACGTGACCGGCCCAGCGCAGGCGTGTAGATAGACGGCTCATAGCAGCACCTTGAGCGCGGCCGGGTGCAGGCGAATATCGAGCTGCTGGACCGCCGCGCCCAGGATTTCGCCATCGAAGTGCACCGGCGCGCCGCCGGGAGCGACAACCTGCACCGACTGCGCATGGGAGATGCGCACCTCGGCCAGGCTGGTGTGGCGGCCCTGCATCACCTTGGGGAAGTGGCGCAGCATGCGCGGAGTGGACATCGCCGCAACAGCGCAGACATCGAACACGCCATCGTCAATCTTGGCGTCGGGGGTAATCCAGAAGCCGCCGCCGTGACAGGCCCCATTGCCGATGGTGACCATGGCCCAGCGTCCCGAGCGGGTCTGGCCGTCGATGGTGATGTCGAGCTGTGGTGGCGTAAAGCGATAGATCGTGCGCGCAAGCGCCGCCAGATACACCGCCAAGCCCTTGAGGCGCTTGATGCGCTGGGCCTCGATGGCGATCTGGGCATCGATGCCAATGCCAACGCCATTGATGAAGGCGCGCCCGTTGACGGTGCCAACATCGATCGCGCGCACCTCGGCGCGCACAATGTGCTCGAGCGCCAGCTCTAGCTCCTTGGGCTGCGGCAGCATCTTCACAAAGTCGTTGCCGGTGCCCAGCGGCAAGAATGCCAGCGGCATAGCGGAGCCAAACAGGCCGTTGACAACCTCGTTGATGGTGCCATCGCCACCAGCGGCGATCACAGCGCGGTGCTCACCGGCGGCGACGATCTGGCGGGCCAGCGCCGTGCCAGCGCCAGGCGCAGGGGTGGGGAAAATATCGGGAATAACATTCATGGCCCGCAGCCGCCAGCGGATGCTGTCGAGCAGTGCAGCAGCGCGGCCGCGGTTCGCCCAGGGGTTAAAAATCACAGCCAGACGTTGGGCTGAAGGCATAGTGTTGTACCTCGTTGTGTGTAGGAAACGGCTGCAATTTTAAGCACAGACCGCCGGTTGCGCAACCGACGGTCTGGGGAGGGGCGAAGGCTAGTCAATGCCCTGGCGCTCCAAGGTGCGCAGCGAGTTCTGCGCCGACATCTGCCAGATATGATCCGGCTCGCGATCAAGGCACGAGTGATAGTCCTTGAAGGCCAGATCGGGCTTATCGAGGCGGCGATAGACCTCGGCGCGATAGCAGTAGGGCAGGTAGCGGCTCGGGTGATCGGCGATGATCGCCGAGTAGTCGTTGATCGCCAGCTCGAGCTTGCCGGAGCGGAGCGCCAGATCGTAGCGGGCGGCGTAGGCATCGCTGCTTGAGTCACTCCACTGCATGGCCGAGTTGAGCTGATCGCGCGCCTCGTCGTAGCGCCCGGCCTGCACCGACTCGGTGCCCTGCTTGAGGTACGACGAGCCAACCAGCGCCGAGGCGAGCATGTAGGCCGGGTAGCACAGCAGCGCGCCGATCACAGCGGCCACCAGCAGCCAGCCGATATTCAGATGGATGCGGCGGCGGACCGGAGGCAGGGGCGGCAGTGAGCTACGCGGTTTTTCAGCATTCGTAACCATAAGAATGGTTCTCCTCCTAACAGGTGGTGATCGCGGCCCCAGCCAGAGCAGATGGCAGCACAGCCGGCGCGACGCCGATCACTCGTTGAGATTAACCTGGCTCACAAAATGCTGCAGGCTGGCCAGGTGTAGCTCCTGCAGCAGGGCGGCGGGCAGCTCGATAATGCCCATCTGGTGCTCGTAGGCGGCAATATGCTTAAGCAGCATCAGCGTGAGCACCTTCGCGTGCTGCGGACTCATCTGAATGCGCGTGATGGGGGCCAGCTGCGGGCCAGGCTGGCGCGGGTCTTCGATGCGCCCAAAGTCGATGGTGAAATCGTAGACGCCGAAGTGCAGCTGGGCTTGATTCACATAGTGGGTCTCAAAATCGGGCTGAACAGAGTCGCTCATCGTACACTCCTCATGTGGGCTACGGATGTGACGGCTAGAGAGTGCCACATCCAGGCGAAAAACACATCATTCAACATACTGATGTCAGCGTCAGCCATCCAGCGCACGGGCTGCCTCAGCGCTAAAAAAGCAAACAGCACTGCTCGTGCTGCTACATATGAACACCACGCCAGGGGCAGATCGGTTCATGGCTCGATCAGGCCGCGGCGGATGGCATACTTGACCAGATCGGTGCGATCATGCAGGTCAAGCTTCTCCATAATATTGGTGCGGTGGCTCTGGACAGTTTTGACGCTGATCATCAGCTTGGCCGCGATCTGGCGGTTGGTGAGGCCCTCGGCAACCAGCGTGAGCACCTCCAGCTCGCGCTCGGTGAGATCGGCTGGCGGCTGCAGCGAGGCGTTGCCAACAGCGGCGTGGAGCTGGCGGGTGAGCTGCGGGTCAAGGTACGTATCGCCGTGCTGGACAGCGCGGATGGCGGCCACAAGGTCGGTGGCGGCGGCGCGCTTGAGCACATAGCCGGCGGCACCTGCGCGCAGGGCCTCCTTGAAGTACTCCTCGTTCTCGTGCATGCTCAGGAAGATCACACGGGTGTTCGGCGAGCGCTGGCGGATGGTGCGCGCCGCCATCAGCCCGTTGGTGGAGGGCATGGCAATATCGAGCACGGCGATATCTGGCCGCAGGGCATCAACAAGATCAATCGCCTCGTCGCCGTTGTCGGCGGTGCCGATGACGTGGAGATCAGGCTGTGCCTCCAAGATCATGCGCACACCGTCGCGCATCACCGGGTGGTCATCGGCCAAGATGATCGTGATCGAGTTAGGGTGCATATTCATCAGCGTTTAGCTCCTCCGCACAAACCGCCGCAAGGGTAGGATTGGTTGGAATAGTGATGCGAATCTCGGTACCAATCCCCGGCGTGCTATCGACAATCAGCGTGCCGCCAAGCAGATTGATGCGCTCGTGCATGCCGAAGAGACCCACGCCGCGGCCTGCGCGCATCTGTGGTGCGATGGAGTGCGGATCAAAGCCCACGCCATCGTCCTCGACGCGGGCGCGCACCTCGCTGGTGGCGCTGAGGTCGAGGTCAACCTCCACATAGCTCGCGCGGGCGTGCTTCAAAATGTTTGTGAAGGCCTCCTGCAGCACGCGGTAGAGGGCCGTCTCGATCGTCGAGGGCAAGCGGCGCTCCTCGCCGCGCACCTGCACATCGACACGAATGTCGGCGGCGGTTAGGCGCTCGCTGGCCTGGGCGCGGATGGCGGCAGCCAGGCCCAGGTCATCAAGCTGCGAGGGCCGCAGGTCGGCGATGATGGTGCGCACCCCGCCGAGCGTCTGGTTGGCGAGGTCGCGCAGGCCCAGTAGACGCTCGCGCAGCGGCGCGGGGACCTCCGGCTGCATGGCGGCGGCCTCGGCGTAGATGACCAGCGTGGCCAGCGCCTGGGCGGTATCGTCGTGCAGCTCACGGGCGATACGGCGGCGCTCCTCCTCCTGGGCGTCGATGACCTGCTGGGTGAGGCGCTCGGTGAGCTGGCGCGAGTGCTCCAGCACGCTGGTATCCTCCTGCACTTGATCGAGCATGGCATTGAACGCCAGCGCCAGCTGGGCAATCTGTGGATCGCCGGTGGAGGGGGTGGGCACACGCGGGCTAAGATCGCCAGCGGTGACGCGCTCGGCGGTCGCCTGCAGGTTGGTCAGCGGGCGCAGGGCGTAGCGCAGCAGGGCAAAGTTAACCGCCACGCTCAAGATAACGCCAATCACCGCAAAGATGACGGTTAGCGTGACGCCTTGGGTGGAGGCCAGCCGCCGTGTGATCGAGGTGCCGGCGGTTGCGCCAAGGCAGACAATCGCGCTGTTGACGATCAGGATTTGGTAGATTAAAGGTATTCGCCGCATACGCTCTGTATTGTAGCAGGTTTCTGCTGCTAGCCACCCACAGTTGACAAGCTCCGTCAGGTTTGACAAGTCCATCTCCGCTATGCTGCCCACAGATTCGTTTTTGTGATACCAAGGAGATCATTATGCAAGCTCGACGGCGGAGCATCGGCGGATGCATGCTTATACTCAGTAGATCACAGGATTGGCTCGGGTGGCGTGTAGGGTCGGTACGGTGCGAGCGGGATAGCCCGAACCATGCCGTAGATGGCCGTTACGGC
>JABXJS010000128.1 GCA_013538855.1 Herpetosiphonaceae bacterium | reverse complement strand
GCCGTAACGGCCATCTACGGCATGGTTCGGGCTATCCCGCTCGCACCGTACCGACCCTACACGCCACCCGAGCCAATCCTGTGATCTACTGAGTATAAGGAGAGGCACGATGGCCCATCTACACGCCCATCCATCAGAGCACGAGCACACGCCGGAGACCGCTGGCCGCCTTATTCGCTGGGCGCGCTTCTATGATCCGTTTGTCAATGTGCTAGCGCTTGGCCGCCGACGACGGCTGCGCCAGCAAACGCTGGCCCTGGCGACGATCACAGCAGGCGCGACGGTGGTGGAGATTGGCTGTGGCACCGGCGATGTCACGCTGCTGGCCGCTCGGGCGGCCGGGCCAAGCGGCACGGTCACCGGCATTGATCCAGCGCCAGAGATGGTTGCGCTGGCGCGCAAGAAGGCGCAGGCCGCTGGTCTAGCGGCGCACTTTCAGGTCGGCGTAGCTGAGCAGCTGCCCTTTGCCGATGCCAGCATCGATGTGGTGTTCAGTAGCTTGATGATGCACCACCTGACCGATGATCTGAAGCAACGCGCATTTTACGAGGTCAAGCGTGTGCTCAAGCCTGGCGGCCAGGTGGTGATTGTCGATTTTGCGCGCTCCGATAACCTCGCCAGCAAGTTTTTCGCGAGCCTGCTGCTGCACCCAACCATGCGCTTAGGCGTGCAGGACCTCGCGCCACTTCTGCGTGCGGCAGGTTTTACGCAGCTCAGCACAGGCTCCCTCGGTCTGATGCGGCTAGGCTTTGTGCGCGCTGTCGCCTAGCCACGCTATGCACCCCTCACAAGAGCACCTGGAGCACTTGCACGCTCCAGGTGCTCTTGCTTGTATAATTGCGCTGGTCCTTGGATCTCGTGTAAACGATGGGAGCGATGTATGAAATCTACCGTTGAGCAGATTCGCCAACGCTTCGACAACGACGTTGAGCGCTTTTCCAACCTTGAGACTGGCCAGTCGGCCACCATCGACGCCCCACTGACGCTCGAGTTGGTCGCGCAGGCTGCCGCACGCGTCACGCCGCAGGCTCGCCACGTTGTCGATATCGGCTGCGGCGCGGGCAACTATACGCTGAAACTGTTGCAGTATGTGCCCAACCTCAGCGCAACCTTAATCGACCTAAGCCAGCCGATGCTGGCGCGCGCGGTCGAGCGGGTGCAGCCGCAAACCAGCGGCTCTGTCCGTGCACTGCAGGGCGATATTCGGGCGCTTGACCTGGCTCCCGCGAGCACCGATGTGATCCTGGCGGCGGCGGTTTTGCACCACCTGCGCACAGATGCCGAGTGGGAGCACGTGTTTCGCAAATGCTACGCCGCGCTGCGCCCAGGCGGGGCGTTGTGGATCGTCGACCTGGTCGAGCACTCGACGCCCACGGTGCAGGCGCTGATGTGGCAGCGCTATGGCGCGTATCTGACGGAGCTGAAGGACACAGCCTACCGCGATCAGGTCTTTGCCTACATTGAGCAGGAGGACTCGCCGCGCTCGCTGATGTATCAGCTCGATCTGCTGCGTGCGGTTGGTTTTGCTACCGTCGAGATTCTGCATAAAAATAGCTGCTTTGCAGCGTTTGGCGCGCTCAAATCCGCTTAACAACGGTTCTAGCCGTTCACGGTACCATTGGGTTGGCGCGCCAAGCCTTAAGCAACTGTATACTTTTCGGCGCTTCTGCACTACAATGGGGAAGCGATCCACCACTCATTGTTAAGGTTGTCCTATGAGCAATTTTGTTCCCTCTGATCCTGCTGCGCACGATCAGCCTGCGCCGTCGGATGCGCTGGCGCAGAGCCTTGTGCGCGATTTGCCTGGAGCCGTGTTTCGCTGCTCCCACGCCGAGGATAGCCTGCTGCGCTTCGAGTACGTCAGCCCGGGCATTAATCAGCTGCTCGATGTCTCTGCGGCGGAGTTGATGGCTACGACCGATGTGCTGCTCCAGCGGCTCACCGAGGCCGAGCATCATAACTTGGCTGCGGCCGTTAGCGCCGCCCTTGATCAGCAGAGCGGCTGGGTCTGGACGATGGAGTACGATCTGCCTTCTGGTATGCCGGTGTGGCTCGAGTGGCGCGCCCAGATGCTTAGCCCTGGCACGTGGAATGGGATTATCGTTGACATAACATCGCATATGCATAGCGCGACGCGCCGCCGTGGCCGCCGTGAGCGCTATCAGCAGACGCTGGTTGACTTAGCCAAGAATCCCGAGCTGAACGGTGATGATCAGCACGCCGCATTTCGCTCGATCACCGAGACAATGGCCAAGGTGATGCCGGTGGCGCGCTCGAGCATCTGGCTCTACAATGCCGAGCATACCACCCTTGAGTGCGTCGATCTCTACATCAGCGACGAGGATCGCCACTCGGTCGGCACGCAGATCAGCGCCGCCGATTTTCCACGCTACTTCGAGGCCCTGCGCAACGAGCGCCTGATCACGGCCAACAATGCCCACACGCATCCAGCCACCGCTGAGTTTTCTGAGATCTATCTCAAGCCCGCTGGCATCGATGCGATGCTCGACGCGCCCATCCGCCTCGGCAGCCAGATGGTGGGCGTGCTGTGTCAGGAGCATACCCAGGGCCTGCGCAACTGGGCCGCATCCGAGGAGAGCTTCGCCAACTCCATGGCCGATCTGGTGGCCCTAGTGCTGGAGAATCAGCGCCGTCGGCAGGCCGAGCAAGAGCGTAGCCGCCTTCAGGAGCAGGTGATCGCGATGCAGCAGGCCGCGCTGGCCGAGCTATCCACGCCGATCATCCCGCTCAACAATAATATTATTTTGCTGCCGCTGATCGGCCGCATCGACGCCGAGCGCGCCCAGCAAATCATCGATGTGCTGCTCGATGCCGTCAGCACCCACCAGTCGCAGATCGTGATCATGGACCTGACCGGCGTTCCGGTCGTTGATACCGCCATCGCCAGCGCCCTGCTGCGCGCCGCCCAGTCGGTGCGCCTGCTCGGTGCCGAGACCGTGATCACCGGCATTCGCCCCGAGATCGCCCAAACGCTGGTCAGCCTCGGCATCGACCTCAACGACCTGATCACCCACAGCGATCTGCAAAACGGCATCAGTTTCGCCCTCGCGCGCCAGGGCAAAAGCGTCTAGCTGTCGCCTCTCCAAGCGCCCGCTGTGCCACAAGGTGCGGCGGGCGCTTTGTGTTGATGCCTAGACCGTGTAAGCTGGTTGTGCCTTGCTGTTGTACTGTCTGCTGGTGCTGTGTGTGCGGCCGGGCGGCGTATGTGCACGTGGCCAGCGCTGATGACCAGCGCGCAGGGTGCGGGAATGAACGGCCGCTGGCGGGCGGCAGGTGGTCGCAGCCGCCGTGCCTGCTGGTGCTGTGTGTGCGGCCGGGCGGCGTATGTGCGCGTGGCCAGCGCTGATGACCAGCGCGCAGGGTGCGGGAATGAACGGTCGCTGGCGGGCGGCAGGTGGTCGCAGCCGCCGTGTCTGCTGGTGCTGTGTGTGCGGCCGGGCGACGTGTGTGCACGTGGCCAGCGCTGATGACCAGCGCGCAGGGTGCGGGAATGAACGGCCGGTTGGTCGCTTTACCGGAAGATGCGCTGGTTGAGCTGGCCGATCCAGCCCTCGCTGTTCAGGTCGCTGAGGATGCGGTTGATCTCGGCCTGGAGCTGGTAGGCGCTGACTGGGACAGCCAGCACGTATGGCTCGAAGTTGAGGCCGCCGAGCGAGCGCACCTGCTGCTGGTTGAGCGCAGGCAGGGCGATGGTATTTTCGATGACGGCGGCATCGGCGCTGCCGCGCAGCACCTGCTCGATGGCGGCGGCCTGGGTCTGGGCGCTGTTATCGATTGAGATGCTTGGATCTGCTGCGGCCAGGGCGCGGGCGGCGGTCTCGCCTGGCGAGCCGAGCTGCACGGCGATGGTGGCGCTGCTCAGCGCATAGGCTGAGGTGTAGGGCGCTGTCGGTGCGACGACAACCTGCTGCCCAGCGTCGAAGTAGGCCTGTGAGAAGCGCGCGCGCCAGCCCTCGGCCGGATTGAGGATCAGCCCGGCGGCAAGCAAATCAACGTGGTTCGGGTTGCCAGGGTCGATGGCGCTGTACAGCGCATCGTAGCCAACTTGCCGCCACTCGACCTGCACACCGAGGCACCGACCGATCTCATTGACCAGCTCCACATCATAGCCAGCCAGGGTGCCATCGGGCTGCTGATAGACAAACGGCGCGAAGCTGATGTCGGTGCCGACGATCAGCACGCCGCGCTCCTGCACCCGCCGCCAGACAGGATCGGCCGCGCCCTGCTCGGTGGCCTGGGCCAGCCAAACGTAGGCGCACAGCACCAGCATGGCGCAGATATCGATGAGGCCAAAGCGACGCATGGTTCTCATTAGCGCTTCCTTTATCCAATCGCGGCAAGCGTAGGCTTGAACTGGCCAGCGAGCGCGCTCCAGCCCATGCCGCAGTTCTGACGGTCGGCGCTGATCAGCCACGAGCTTGACGCTAAGCCTAGCGAGACAGATTGTATCATGCTGCTTTAACTGTGCAGCTGCGCAGGTGCGGATACGGCTAATTCCCTGGGACACCCGCAATTGCAGGCAGTTTGGGGCGCAGCCTCACGCCCCCGGCAGAGCTGTAACCTTCAGCCGTGCTGATGGAGATCGTGCGCGTTCGTTGGGACACCCGCAATTGCAGGCGGTTTGGGGTGCAGCCTCACGCCCCCGGCAGGGCTGCATCCTTCAGTTGCGCAGGTGCGGATACGGCTAATTCCCTGGGACACCCGCAATTGCAGGCGGTTTGGGGCGCAGCCTCACGTCCCCGGTAGGGCTGCATCCTTCAGCCGCGCAGGTGCGGATACGGCTAATTCCCTGGGACACCCGCAATTGCAGGCGGTTTGGGGCGCAGCCTCACGCCCCCGGCAGGGCTGCAACCTTCAGTTGCGCAGGTGCGGATACGGCTAATTCCCTGGGACATCCGCAATTGCAGGCGGTTTGGGGCGCAGCCTCACGTCCCCGGTAGGGCTGCATCCTTCAGCCGTGCTACGCTGAATCGGGATCATTAAGAATTGTGTGTTTATTAAAAAGAATTGCGTAAGAGCTGCTTGCTATCCTCTTGGAAACGCTATCAGGAGGATTCCATGAAAAAAAGTATATGTAGTCTGCTCTTGCTGCTGGCCATCTTCGCTGGCGTGCAGCATGCACGCCCAGCGCAGGCGGCGCTGACGCAAAGCTGCCCGGCCAACTGGGCGCGCGTCCTTACCGGCAAAGGCGTGCTGGTCTGCCGTAAAACGCACCCCAGCGGCTCCCAGACCTATGTCCAGTGGATTGATCTGACCAGCGGTGCGCGCATTCGTAACGCGCTTGATCCGGTATCGCAAGGCTCGATCTGGGATCCAAACCCGCAGTTTCGCAAAAAAACCGTCCAAAGCTGGTGGACATGGGCGCAGACGGGTATGACCAGCAAGCCAGCTGGTGCGCAGTTTAGCGCGGTCAACGGATCGTTCTTTACCTACTGGCCGGGCACGCCCAGCGCCTCGGTGGCCTTTCCCATCCGCGATCAGGGCCAGCTTATGAGCGTTGGCGACAACAGCAACACCTGGAGCAAGCGCATTTTCACCATCGACTCAACCGGCACGCGCGCCTGGATGGATGACACCAACTCCGGCAGCAAAGACTCAGTAGATCACAGGATTGGCTCGGGTGGCGTGTAGGGTCGGTACGGTGCGAGCGGGATAGCCCGAACCATGCCGTAGATGGCCGTTACGGCAT
>JABXJS010000127.1 GCA_013538855.1 Herpetosiphonaceae bacterium | reverse complement strand
GCCGTAACGGCCATCTACGGCATGGTTCGGGCTATCCCGCTCGCACCGTACCGACCCTACACGCCACCCGAGCCAATCCTGTGATCTACTGAGTATCTGTTAGATAGATGAGGCTCCAACACAATGACTGCTGCTAGCGACACCCAGTACATCGTCCGACCGCCGACCTTCGATGACCTGCCTGCGGTCGTCGAGCTGCTCAATCTGGAAGCCGTCGAACACATCGGGCGACCAGAGCACAGCCACGACTCAATCAATGCTGCATGGACTGAGCCAAACGTTGACATCGCGACTAATTGCCGCACCTACTGGGCCGCCGACGGGCAGCTCGCCGCCTATGGCGAGTTTTGGGATGGCACAGCCGCCCACGTGCGGCTTGGCGTATGGGTCTGTATCCATCCCAGCCATCGCCAGCACGGGCTAGGCAGCGCAATCATTGATTGGGCGCATCAACGAGCGCAGACGTCCATCCGGCAAGCTCCAGCCGAGGCCCAAATCAATCTAGGAACGAAGATCTACAGCACCAATACGACCACAGCGGCGCTGCTCCGCCAGCATGGCTTCCAACTTACGCGCCACTTCTGGCATATGGAGCGCGAGCTTGATCAGACGCTGCCAGCGCTGGAGCTGCCAGCGGGCATTACGCTGCGGCCCTATGACCATGAGACGGAGCTAGCGATGCTCGTCCAAGCCTATGCCGACGCATTCCGCGATCACTGGGGCTTCGTTGAGCAGCCGCTGGAAAGGCACGTTGCCCTATGGGATCACTCGCGCAGCAACCCCGACTATGATCCGAGCCTGTGGCTGCTGGCGCTGGACGGCGACGAGATCGCCGGATTCACCACCTGCTGGCCGCAGGCCGACGATGATCCGGAGATGGGCTGGATCAGCCTGCTGGGGGTACGGCGACCGTGGCGGCAGCAGGGGCTGGGCATGGCGCTGCTCAACTTCATGTTCAACGAGTTTCAGCGCCGCGGCAAAAAACGCGCTGGCCTGGGGGTCGATGCCGCCAGCCTGACCGGAGCCACGCGGCTTTATGAGCGGGCGGGCATGCACAAGAGCAGACAAGACGACACCTACGAGAAAATTTTGCGCCCCGGCATCGATCTTTCAACGACACATGTAAACTAAGCCGACAAGCGCTCAGGGCGACCCACAGTCTATGTGGGTCGCTGGAGTCTAAGCGCTAGATACACCTAGAGGCGGAACGCTGATCGGTCGCACGGGGCTGCGCATTTGGGGCGGACATAGGCATACTGGGAGAGACTTCAGATGAACAACAAGTGAGGCTCCTACGATGACCAATAGCTATGCCACCGAACAGTACATTGTGCGCCCGCCAACCTTTGACGACCTACCGGCGGTCGTCGAACTGCTGAACATCTGCGCGATTGAGCAAATTGGCGCAGCGGAGTTCAGCGTCGCGACCATCCACGACGAGTGGACCCAGCCGACAGTGAATATTGCCACCGACCGCCGCACCTACTGGACCGCCGATGGTCAGCTCGTGGCCTATGGCGAGTACGGCGACGCCACCGAGACGCACATCAAGACCTATGTGTGGCTGCGCATCCACCCAGACTACCGCGACCAAGACTTTGGCCCGCAAATCTTAGCGTGGGCCAATGAGCGTGCGCAGGCATCGATTGCGCTTGCACCTGAGGGTGCGCAAGTGACCCTAGAGGCGGGCGTCTACAGCACCGATCTGCAAGGCGCGGCCCTGCTGCAGGAGCATGGCTTTCAGCTCACGCGCCACTTCTGGCGCATGGAGCGCGAGCTAGACACGCCGCCAAGCGCGCCAGTGCTGCCAGCGGGCATGACAATTCGGCCCTATGATCCAGCCACCGAGCTAGAGCCGCTCATCCGGGCCTTCATGGAATCTTTTCAAGATCACTGGGGCTTTGTGGAGCAGCCGTTTGAAGGCCATCTCAAGCGCTGGGAGCATATGCGCGCCCTGCACGACTATGATCCCAGCCTGTGGTTTGTCGCTACGGATGGGACAGAAGTCGCAGGCTTTGCAGTCTGCTGGCCGAAAATGGACGAAGACCCAGCGATGGGCTGGGTGGGCACGCTGGGCGTGCGACGCCAGTGGCGCAGGCAGCGGCTTGGGCTAGCGCTGCTTGACCATGCGTTCAGCGAGTTCTATCAGCGCGGCCAGCAACGCGTGGGCCTGGGGGTCGATGCCGCCAGCCTGACCGGGGCCACCAAGCTGTATGAGCGAGCGGGTATGCGCAAGACGCGGCAGTATGACTCGTACCAAAAGATTTTGCGCCCAGGCATCAATCTGACAACCGACCATGTAGACTAAAGACAGCAATAGGTGATCTGCGCATGGAGATCACCTATTTGTATGCGCTCAGCGAGGGTTTGATCGTGACGAGCAGCTATGCCACCGAACAGTACATTATGCGCCCGCCGACCTTTGACGATCTACCGGCGGTCGTCGAGCTGATCAACATCTGTGCGATTGAACAACTCGGCAGCCCAGAGTTCAGCATTGACTCGCTTAACTTCGAGTGGACCGAGCCAGGCGTTAATATTGCCACCGACCGGCGCACCTACTGGACGAGCGACGGCCAACTGGCGGCCTACGGTGAGTTTTGGGACACCGGCACAGCCCATGTGCAGGTGGCCGTGTGGGGGCGCGTACATCCAGCCCATCGTGGGCGCGGGTTAGGCAGCGCTATCATCGAGTGGGCACATCGACGCGCGGATGCGTCGCTGGCGCTAGCGCCGGCTGGCGCACAGGTTGTGCTCAGCACCCACATTTTCAACACAGCAACCGACGCAGCCACCCTGTTGAAGCAGCATGGGTTTGAGCTAGTGCGCCACTTCTGGCGCATGGTCCGCGAGCTAGATAGCCCGCCAGAGCCTGCGCAGATGCCAGCAGGCGTCAGCATTCGACCCTACAACCCAGAGACAGAGTTCAGCGCGCTGGTGGAGACCTACGCTGCCACATTCAACGATCATTGGGGCCGGGTGAATGAGCCGCTAGAGCAGCATCTAGAGCAGTGGGAGCACACACGCAATGGCTACGACTATGATGCAAGCCTATGGTTTGTAGCGCTCCATGCTGAGCGCGTCATTGGCATCGCCGTGTGCTGGCCGAAGATCGACGATGACCCAGCGATGGGCTGGGTAGGCACGTTGGGCGTGCGACGCGAGTGGCGCAGGCAGAAGATTGGGCTAGCGCTGCTCAACCATGCCCTGGGCGAGTTCTACCGACGGGGCAAAAAGCGCGCTGGGCTTGGTGTTGATGCCGCTAGCCTAACTGGAGCGACCAAGCTCTACGAGCAGGCGGGTATGCACAAAACACGGCAGTACGATTTCTACGAAAAAGTGCTGCGCGCAGGCATCGATCTTAGAACACAGAGTGTTGATTAAGCAGCGGGGAGAACGCGACATGAGCACACCACGCGCACTCACCAGCGCCGATCTGCCAGCGCTGGTGCAGTGGTTTGAGCAGCAGTGGGGCGCAGACTGCGTCGTCGGCCATGGACGAACCTACACGCCAGCGATGCTGAGCGGCTTCGTGGTTGAGACTGACGGAGCGTGGCAGGGTGTTATCACCTATGAGATCGTCGATGGCGCATGTGAAATTGTCACCCTCGATAGCCGCAGCGAAGGGCGCGGCATCGGCGCGGCGCTGATTGAGGTGGTGGCGGCACTGGCGCGAGCAGAAGGGTGTAGCCGACTCTGGCTGATCACGACCAACGATAATCTCAACGCGCTACGCTTCTATCAGAAGCGCGGATTTCGGCTCGTCGCGGTGCATCCTGGGGCCGTGGACGAAGCGCGCAGGCTCAAGCCGAGCATTCCACTGATCGGCAACGATGGCATCCCGCTCCACGATGAGCTAGAGCTGGAGCGTGCACCCTAGGGTCCACCAAGCGTGCTGGCATAGGATTAGAGCGACGAAGCAGCTCGCAGACAGGCGCGGTAGGCGTAGGCGGACTACACCTACCGCGCCTGCATTTGAGGCTAGCGCATCACGAGCGGCAAGAAGTTGGAGCGGACAGCACCATCAATCACGACACCCTGGCTATCGAGCGACTGCTCGACGGTGGCGACGGTGGCGGTGAGCACCAGCAGCAGCGGCCCGCTGTGGATCACATGGGGGATGAGCGCGCTGCCCTGCGCCGACTGCTGCTGCGCCAGGTCAACCAGCTGGGCTGTGCGGCCGCGCACCGCCCCAGTGACAGGATCAACTGCCAGCACCTGCACGAGCACCTGGGACAGGTCGGTGTTGCCAATATTCTGCACCTGCCAGGTAGTGCTGATTGGCGCGCCAATGGTCACCGTGATGCTGGTCGTGGTCAGGGAGAGCGCCCCCTTGAGGGCGACGCCGACATCTGCGCCAGCAATAATCGAAAAGTCGCTGCTGGCGCTCGCAGCGCTTGCGGACGCCGCACGCACGTCGATCTGCGCAACGTAGGCACCTGGCGGCACCGTGGCTGTATCGAAGGCTTGACTCACATCGAGCGACGTGCCGGGAGCAAGCGGCGGCAAATCAAGCGTGACATCAGCTGCTGAGCCAGCGGCGGCACGCAGATGGGCCTGGAGACCAACGAGTGTGAAGCTAGGATGGGTGTTGCGCACGGTTGCCAGCAGCAGCCCCGTGGTGTTCGAAGGGTAGACGCGGCGGTCGGTGGCGATAGTGGCCACGACGCTGCCAGCAGGAATCACATCCGGCGTGCTAGGATTGCAGTCGTCGTCCTGGCCGTTGCCAGGGATTTCCGGGTCGGCTGGATCGCCGCCAGGCGTGGTGCAGACCGGCGGCGGATCACCGCCAGCGGCGGGCAGGGCCACAGTGAGCGTCAGCGTAGTGGTTGCGCTGCCGCCACGGCCATCGGCGACAGTCACTGTCAGCGCGTGGTCGCCGAGATCAGCGGCAGCGGGCACCCACTGCGCCGCGCCCGCAGTAGGATGCAGCGCAAGCTGGGCTGGCCCATCCACCAGCGCATAGACCAGCGCATCGCCATCGCTGTCGGTGGCCTGAATGGGCGCAGCATAGGGCTGATCGACCGTGGCGACCGGCAGACTCGTTGTTGTAAAGACCGGGGCGTGGTTGGCTGCGTCGCACAGCGTGAGCGTGCGGGAGTGCACGTTGTTGGCGTGATCGCCCTCGGGCACGTTGGTGGTGACGGCCTGCCCATTGACGACAGCGATCAGCGTCTGGGCGCTGGTGGGCGGAAGCAGCCACGTCCAGCGCACATCCTCGAAGTCACCGGGCGCGAGGGTGCGCGCGGTTGTGGTGGCTCCCAGCAGGTTGGCAGGATCAAGGCTGTCGTGATAGAAGGCCACACTGATGCCAGCAGGTGCCGCCACACCGCCGCCATTGCCGACGCGCAGCGTAAGATCGACCGCAGCGCCGCACTGTGCGGCATCGACAAGCAAGAGCGATGCGGTCAGATCGGGGGTTGCAAACGGATCGGTGGTATCAGGCGGAGCCTGAACACGGAACGTGTTGTACTTGAGCCAACTCGGCGCGGGGAACTGCGGCACGCTGGAATCGGTGTTGATCTGCGTGGGCACATAGTCGTACTGATTCCAGGTGGGGCGGGCGGGCCGCCAGGTGTTGAAGCGGTCGCTGTAGACCGTCGCCGTGCCGTAGTCGCTGCTCGAGTACGCGCTATCGGTGAGGATCACAAAGTCGGCGTGGCCATCGGCGTCGAGATCGGCGATGACCGGATACTCGAATGCGGTAGCACTGGAGTAGGCCGACTGCCAGAGGGTGTTTCCAGTCAGGCCATCGAACAAGTACACACCATTCTCTTCGTTGTAGGCCAGCTCTAGCGCGCCATCGCCGTCGAAGTCGAAGGCGGAGACGCCGTTGCTCGATGCCGTAGCATTGGCAAAGTAGCGGCTCCAGAGCACGTTGCCATTGCGGCCATCGCGCACCATTAAAGTGGAGCTTGGCTCCATGTTATGGGCGATATCGGGCACACCGTCGAGATTAAAGTCGCCAAGCGTGGGCGCATTCGCGTAGCCATCGGAGATCGCAATTGGCCCCCAGATCGTGGAGCCATCGGCGTTACGCAGGCGCATTTCATCGACCAGCGTAGTCTGATTCAAGCCCAAACTCAACAATTCTGGCTCGGGATCAGCATCGAAGTTCCCAATGGCGACACTGCCATTTATTTGTTCAGCAAAGGAGCGCAGCAGCGCGCCATCGGCATTGAGAATTTTATCGCCATAGACGATCTCCGGCCGACCATCAGCGTTGATATCCGCAACCGTTGGGAAGCAGCTGCTATAGGACTCGCTGCGGTTCCAGCGAATAGAGCCATCGTTGTTGAGCGCAGTCATGCCAACGATGATCTCGACATCGCGGTCGCCATCGAGATCGGCAAGGGTGAGTCCTGAATTGTACTCGGTAAAAGAGAGACATGGGGTATCAACACTGGTGCGCCATAGCTCACGACAGCCTGCATCGAAGACCGCCACCTGCTTTTGATATACCGGATTGTAGATATCAAAATAGAGCACAATCTCTGGCCGCCCATCGTGGTTAAGATCGCCGATAGTTGGATGCATCTGCACACCAGAGACATTAGTGTTGAACTGGGTTTGACACAACTGCTGCCCAGTATCGCCGCGCAGGGCGATGAGCGTATGCGCATTGACGCTATTGCGGTACTGATTGAACACAAACACGAGTGCAGGAACATCACGCGAGCTGACCACACCATCGGCGTTGGTATCGACCAGCGGTGAAACGGCGGGTAAGTTCAGCGCAAAGGTTCGATCATCATTGATAAAGCCCTTCCAGCTCCACTTGATCGTGGGCGCAAAGACGCCGACCGGCGGCACATACTGATCGGCGCTCGTGCTGGCGCTCTGGCCGATGTTGTTGTCCTCGCGGCCAACCTCGTCGATGCGCTGGCCACTATCGACGTAGGCGTAGACCACGTTGTCGCGGAAGAGCACCGTGCCCGCCACTGCGGCCGAGACGGTGGTGCTGCCCTGCGCCGCCAGCGGCTGGCTGACGGTGCCAATGCCGAGCACGCTGTCAACGCCCGGCGACCAGGTGCGATCCAGGTTCGTATCGTCGAAGAAGGTCACAGAGAAGGGCAGCGTTGTCGAAAGCAGGCCGATGTTCTGGATGCTGGCCGCAACCGTGCCGCTGGCCTGCAGCGACTGCGGATCGGCAGCCATCGCGCTGGTATCGACGCTGTGCACAATCAGATCGCTGGTTGGCGCGCTGGGCAGCACGGTGATGCCCCACCAGTGCAGCGTCATGCCGCCGTTGCCATCGCTGAGCTTGAGCTGCACAGGCACAAAGCCCGTCTGGGTGATCAGCGGCGTCCAGCGGATCAGGCCGGCGGCGCTGATGGTCATGCCGAGCGGAGCCTGGAGCAGCGTGTAGGTGAGCGCGTCGCCATCGGGATCGCTGGCGCTGACCTGATAGGAGTAGGGCACGCCGACCACGGCCAGATCGGGGGCCTGCGAGCTAACAACCGGCTTGTGGTTGGCATTCTGCACCGTGTAGGTCGCCTGATCGGTCGTGATGCCGCCGTCGAAATCATCGGCGGTGACGGCGACCTGATAGGTGCCCGGCGTGGTCCAGGTGTGCGTGACCACCGCCGTCACGGTGGAGCCAGCGCGATTGACCACGGAGGGCGTGGCCGTGGAGCCATCGCCAAAATCCCAGCTTGGCACCAGCACGCCAGCATCGGCACTGCTCGGATCGCTGACGGAGACGGGCAGCGCGACCACCGCACCAGTCGTCACGGTACGGTCGGGGCCAGCATCGACGCTGGGGGCAACGTTTGTGACCGTGAAGGGCATGGTCGCGCTGGCGGTCATGCCGTTGGTGGTGAGCACGTTGGCCGTCACGTTGAATACGCCATCATCGGCATAGAGGTGCTGCGGATAGCTGTGATTACGGTAGAAGCCGTCCTCGATGGTGCCATCGCCGAAATCCCACAGAATGCCGTAGTCGCTGCTGCCATCGCGCAGCGTGACAAAGGCCGAGAAGGAGCAGCTGCCAACCATGCCCGCTTCTGCGGTACAGCTGCCCGTCGGCGGATACAGCGTGATCAGCGGGCGCTGGTTGGGATCGGCGCTAACCGGCGGCGGCGGATTGACGGCAAGCGACTTGGTGCGCTCCAGCGTCGCGCCTGCGCTGTCGATCACTGTCAGCGTCACGGTGAAGGTGCCAGCGCCGTTGAAGGTGAACGACCAGGTAGGCGTCGTGCCCGTGGCGTTTTGATCGGCGCTGGTGCGCCACTTGTAGCTCACGATCGACTGTCCAGCGGCGGGCGCGATGTTGCTGGTAAAGCTGACCGACTGGCCCTGCTGAATCGGATCAGGCGACCAGGTGAAATCAACCTGGGTGTTGATCAGCGTGATCGGCAGCTGGCCGAGGTCGATGCTGCGCCCAGCGACCGCCGGAGCCGTGATGGTCGTGCTGGTGTAGCCGGACTTGGACAGCACGGCATCGTGCACGCCAGGCGGGATGTTCTCCAGCACAAACGATCCATCGGCGGCGCTGGTGGCCTGGAGCGGGCCGCCGGGCAGGTCAATGGTGATTGTGGCATTGGCGACGGGTCGGTTGAGCTGATTGAAGCTGTCGATGATCTGGCCCGTCCAGCGCGTGACCGCACGCTGGTTGAGCGCGAGGATGGCCAGCGCCGTGTCGTAGGCGCGATTGTTCCATGCGCCATTGCCCGCCTGCTGGGCGAGCAGATAGGTGCGCGCCTGATCGAGCACCGCCTGATCGGCGTCGCCAGCAGCCCAGAGGCCGAGCAGCGCCAGCGCGGTCTCCGCAACCGTGCCGCTCGGATTGTCGCCGAAGGAGCCATCGCCGTGCTGCTTGGTGTGCAGGTAGGCGATGGCAGGCGCGACCAGCCCATCCACATTGTAGTGCTGGCGGAAGGCCCCGATGCCGATCAGCACCGTCGCGGTGGCACGCACGCTGGAGCGGTCGCTGACCAAGCGCCAGCTGCCGTCGGCCTGGCGCTCGCTCTGCAGGTAGGCGAAAGCGGCCTGAGCCTGCTGCTGTGGCGGCGTGGGCAGCCCGGCCAGCGCCTGCAGCGCCAGCGCGGTGTCGAAGGCGTTGCCCTGCCAGCCGAAGGCGTCGTCGCCCCAGGAGCCGTTGTCGTGCTGGAGATCGGCGAGCGGGGTGCGCTGGGCTGGGCCGCGCCAGCCGCCAGCCTGGAGCGCGACAGCGCTGCGCGCCTGAAGGTCGGTCTCCCACGATGACTGGGCGCTCAGCCAGCGCAGCGCCTGCTGCAGCGTCGGGTCGGCGGCGGGCCGAGCGCTAGCGAGCGCCTGGGCCACCGTGGCCGTGTCGCGGATCGAGAGGCCGCGGGCGCTGGCCAGCCAGGCCCCGGCGCTGCTCTGCTGGCCGTCGAGCCAGGCGAGGCCATCGCTGATCGCAGCGGCAGTGGCAGGCGCACTGGGGGCCTGCGCGGGACGGGCGTATGAAATCGGCTGCTGGGGAATGAAGCTCAGCAGGATCGCGATCAAAGCAAGGAGGAGCAAAAACGAGCGCTTCATATGATTTCCTCCAAAGAAAAAGTACAAATTCAACCCAAATCTAAGGGTTATTTACGTTATATATAGCCAACGACAGGGTTAGCGCCGCAGTAATAATAAATAAAATAAATTTTGGTGCATTCCCTACAGCGTAGAAAATTTCAGATAACCACGCTGGCGCACCATGGCGATCCAAGCTAGCACCAAGACCAGACATCTGGTCAGCTGTCGCGGTTAATACAGCCGTAGCAAATGCCCACAACGCTGTCTTTATCTTCCAGGCATAGCGTGTGAACACACGCAAAGGCGGGGCCATTGCGACAGAAGCTATTGAGAGTAGTAGCCCAATCGCCGATACGCTGAGACCACTTAAGGCGTATACGAAACCTGCCCACTTTTGATCGGCTGATACAGCCGGATCGTGGCTTTGCCAACGTGCCACGCCAACACCTGCCATCACAAATCCTGTAAAAAAGACTGCTACTCCTGCGAGGAATACGACGAGATAGGGTGTAAAAGCGATATTGCCCATTGGATCAATATAGTTGACCGGGTTGTTGTGCACATAGGTGTAGCGGTGCAGGCTTGGCGGCAGCAGCACATTGCCGCGCACGCTATCGACGCTGAGGAAGCGGCCGGCGCTTGAGTCGTAGTAGCGCGAGCGGTAGTAGAGCAGGTCGGTCTGCGGGAGATGCTCGCGGCCGGTGTAGCCGTAGCGCGTGCTCCAGCCCTGGCTGCGCGTGATCACGCCGAAGGCGTCGTACTCCTGCGTGCCGATCACCGCGCCATCGGCGTCGGTGGTGCGGGTGGCCGAGCCGAGGCCGTCGTAGTGCAGGTACTGGGTGCCAGATGCGCGGGTGATGCTCACAATCTCGTCGAGGCTGCGGCCGTGCACGTAGCGTGCGCTGCGCTCGCCAGCGGGCGTGTAGTCGGCCAGCACTTGGTTTTGCAGCACGAGGAAGCGCGTGGTGCTGCCGCTGGCCGTCGCGCTCACCCGCTCGCCGGTTGGCGCGTAGGCAAAGCGTTGCACGCTGCCGCCAACATCGAGCGTCAGCAGCCGATTGGCGGCATCGTAGGTATAGAGCGTGGTGCCGCCTGGAGCGGCCTGGCTGATCAGATTGCCGTTGTCGTCGTAGGCGTAGGTCGTGGTCGCAGCATCAAGCGTGCTGGTCAGCAGGCGGTTGGCATCGTCATAGGTATAGGCTGTCGTGCGGCCGTTGACGGTCATGCTCTGGCGGTTGCCGACGGCATCGTAGGTGAAACTGGTCACGCTGGAGCCAGTGCTGACCTGCGTCAGGCGATCGAGCGCGTCGTAGGTGTAGCTCGTCACCAGGCCGTTGGCATCGGTGACGCTGGTGCGATTGCCAACTGCGTCGTAGCCATAGCTGTAGGCCGAGAGCACCGCGCCAGCCGCGTCGTGGGTGATCAGCGCCGTCAGGCGGTTGGCGGCATCGTAGGTGGAGGTTGTGGTGACGCCGTTGGGGTAGCGCACCTGCGTGCGGCGGCCGCCAGCGTCGTAGGTGTAGCTGGTCACGCCGCCCTGCGGATCGGTGATGCGCGTCAGGCGGCCAGCGGCATCGTAGCCATAGCTGGTCACGCCGTTCTCTGGATCGACGAGCGTGGCGCGCTGGCCGCGGGCGTTGTAGGTCAGCGCCACTGTTTTATTCAGCGTCGTGTCGGTGAGGCTGGCGAGGCGGCCCATGGCATCGTGGGTGTAGCTGTAGCCCGCGTCGGCGTTGCTCATGGCGGTGCGGCGACCAGTGCTGTCATAGCTGTAGGTTGCGGTCAGCGCACCTGTAGTGCCAAGCAGACGGCCAGCACTATCGTAGCTGTAGCTGATCAGCGCGCCGTTGGCATCCGCTCTGGCGGTCATGCGGCCAGCTGGATCGTAGGTGTAGATCGTGGCCTTGCTGTTGGGGTCGGTCTCGCGGACAAGACGGCCCTGGCTATCGTAGTCGTAGGTCCAAGTGTGATTGTTGGCATCGGTGAGCGACGTCAGGCCGCTGGGGAAGCCGCCGTCGCGGCCAGCGCCAATGGTGCCAGGCAGGTAGGTGAAGCTGGTGGTGTGGCTCAACGCATCGGTGACGGCGATCAGGTTATCGAGCGCATCGTAGGCATAGCGCGTAGTACGGCCGGCCGCATCAGTGGCGGCGATCACGCGCCCGGCGCTGTCGTACTGCCAGCGCATGGTGTGGCCCAGCGCGTCGCTGACCTCGGTTGGACGACCGAAAGCATCATATTGGGTTTTCATGGTGTTGCCGTTGCCATCGACAACCGCACAGACCGCATCGAAGGTCGCGCACTGCTGATAGTGGGTGATCATGCCGAGCGGGTCGATCTGGCGAATCTGGCGGCCGAGCGCGTCATACTCGGTCGAGAAGATCGAGCCGAGCGGGTCGATCATGCGCGTTTGATTGCCATCGGCGTCATAGTCCATCCGCGACACATTGTTCAGCGTGTCGGTGATCGTGGTCAGCTGGCTGGCCCCATTGTAGCCCAGCGTCTGAGTGAGGCCAGCGCTGCTCAGCAGCAGCGGGTTGCCCAGCGGATCGTAGGCCAACTGGGTTGCGGGCGCGGCGGGCAGGGACAGGGTGGTAAAGCGACCCAGGCCATCGGTGGCAATGGTGGTTTGCACGCCATTGGCATCCTCCATATCGATCATGCGCCCAACCGCATCGGTGTGCAGCGCGGTTGTTTCAGTGCGCGTTTGGCCGGTGACCGGGTTGGCAACGGCAACGGTGCTTGACTCGATTATGCCGCTTGCGCCGTAGCTATACGTTGACTCAGTGCCGCGCTCATCGACGCTCGTCTGGAGGCGACCTTGCGCATCGTAGGTGTAGCTGGCCGTTTGATTGGCGGCATTGGTTGTCGTCAGCAGATTGCCAGCAGCATCGTAGGTGTTCGCCTGCACCTGGGTGCCATCGACCGTCACCGTCTGCACCTGGCCAAAGTCAGCGTAGGTGTAGGCGACCGGGTAGCCGCCAGGCGGCGTCTTGCTGAGCATATTGCCCTGGTCGTCGTAGGTCATGCTGGTGGTGTTGCCGGTGGGCGTGGTCAGCGCCACCACATTATGGTCGGCGTCGCGCTGGTAGCTGGTCGCATTGCCCAGCGCATCGGTGATGCTCGCGGGCCGTCCCTCGGGGTCGATGGCGTACACCGTGTCGTTATCACGCCCGCCTGTTACTACCGTGCGGCCGTTGTAGCTGTCGAAGGCGAGGCTGCGGACATTGCCCAGCGGATCGATCACGCGGATCACGCGCCCGTGATCATCGTAGACGTAGCGCGTCGTCTGCTGCTTGGCGTTGGTCAGCGTGATAATTCGGTGTTGATCATCGTAGGCATAGCTGGTGGTGTGACCATCGACATCGGTCACACTGGCCAGTGCGCCGCTCGGCGTGTACGTGTACTGCACCGAGCGCCCAGCGAGATCGGTGATCGAGGTGAGGCGATTATTGGTATAGCTGAAGGTCAGCGCGGTGCGATTGCTCGCATCGGTGACGCTGATCAACTGGTTGGAGCCGTTGTAGTTCAATGTGAGCGTGTTTTGATTGCGGTCCTGCTGCTGAAGCAGGCGACCATCCGCAGCGAAGGTGGATGTAATCCCCTCCTTCGTGGTCAGCGTGTAGCCGCCGCCAGCGGCCGCCAGCGTGCCAAAGAAGCCTGGTGGTGCACTGAAGTCGCTGCCGCTCGGAGTAAAGCGATAGAGCGCACCGGAGGCGTCAAGGTAGCTGACGCTGCCATCGTTGGCGACGATCAGGCGCTCATCGAAGGTGTCGATCCAGTGCGGGCCGAAGCGCCCGCTATAGGGCAGCAGCGAGTTGTAGCTGCGCGCCATGCCCACCGGCAGCCCCACGCTCGACACGACCAGATCACCGGTTTGCAGCAGCAGGTTGCCGTTGGAGAGATTAACCTCATTCTGATAGCCGGACGGTGGATTAATCGCGGGGCCAGCGCTGGCGAGCGAGGCGGCGGCATCGCCTAGTGCGCCCGTGCGCAGAAGATTACCCCCACCGTTGTTCCCGCCACCACCGCCAGCACCACCGCTCAAGGCCCCAACGATCCACCCCAGCACATCCAGGGCAGAGGGGCAAGCATTGCCCTGGCCGGTGCCGCAGCTCCCATTATTCCCGTCGCCGCCGCCAGTGCCCTCGCCACCGTTGGCCCTGTTGGCGATCAGGTAGGCACCGGAGCCGCTGACCGGGTCGAAAATGATGTAGCCGACGCCCTGCCACTGATAGCGCGTGATCGGGCTGGGCGAAACGACCGCATGCCAGCCGCGGTTCAGCGCATCGAGGATCGTATCCTTGACTGCCTGGGGCACCTGGAGCGCGGGCACCTGCGCGGCGCTCGTCACCGTCAGCATGCTCTGGCCGCCGCTGCTAGCGAGCTGAAGGCTCTTGACGGCTGAAACGGCGTCCATGCCAAAGAACTGCTGCACGACCTGATGCTCCAGCGCCGAGGACTGGTAGCCGGTCAGCGTGGTCAGCGGCAGAATATGCGCTTGGCTGGCGCTGCTATCGAACGGCGTCCAGGTCAGCTTGGGCACATCGATCAGCGGCGCGCCAGCGCTGACGCCGACGGGCGCGCCAAACGACGAGCGCACGCGCACCTGGCGCACGCCAAAGCCCGCGCCGAGATCGCGCACATAGGTGTGCTGCTCAATATCGGTGACGGTCTGCCAGGTGCGATCCACCGCCTTGAAGTAGGTCAGCAGCATCGTGTAGAGGCGCTGGGCCTCGGCAGAGGGCGATTCGGCTGGCAGAGCGGCCTGGCGCGCCGTGGCCTGGTCGATCAGCGCCTGCGGGATGGTCTGGTAGTCGAGACCGACGACGCGAATCTCGCCAGCGTAGGTCTCGGCCGCGATCTCGGGCACCGGCGAGGTGAGGCCCGGCGTGTAGAAAGCCACGCGCAGGGTGCGGGCAACGCCAGGATGCAGCGGCGCGCTGGTGGCAACCGCCGTCTCGCTGATGCTGAGCGTCGGCCGCAGATACACCAGATAGGGCGGCGTGGCAAACAGATCGCCGTACTGATCGATCAGCGCCTGATCGGCAGCCGCGGCGGCGGGAAAGGTCAGGTCGATGCGCTGACCGTACACCTCGGGCAGACTGCGCTCAAGCGACAGCTCAGCCTGATTCTGGCCATCGAGCAGCTCAATCGTCAGCGCATAGCGCTGCGCAGCCGACACCTCGCTTGGCGCGGCCAGCAGCGTAAACTGGCGCAGCGGCAGGCGCGCAGGCAGCAGCGCGCGCTGATCGGGCACAATCGTGCGCACCCGTGTGGCGGCAGCGAACGTTGTACAGATAATCTGATTGGCGCGAATGTAGGTGCGCAGCTGATCGAGCCATTGCTCAAGCGGTGTGGTGGTGCTGAGCGTCTGGAGGTATTGCAGCGCGTTGAACGTGACCGCCTGGCGCAGATCGACCGGCGTGGAGAACGAGAAGCGCTTGACCCACGGATCAAGATCGATCCAGCTTGATGCACCCTGAGCCTCTAAAATACCGCGATACTGCTCGTAGGGCAGCCACGCCTGCACCCAGGTGTGCTCAATCGCGACCACCGGCTCGCCGGAGGAGCGAATGACGTAGGTGGCGGGAATGCCTGCGGTGGCGAGCGCATCGGCAGCCGCCGCCGTCGAGGTCGTGCGGGTGAGGTCCTGGGCCTGCTGGCCAGTCAGCCAGACGGTGCCGATGGCATAGCGGGCAGGAATATTCGCCGCCCGCAGCAGCGCGATCAGCAGCGAGGACAGGTCGGTGGCATTGCCAGCGCGGGCATCGAGCGTGCCCTGCGTGCCTTTTTTGGAGCCGTAGTACAGCTCGCTATCGAAGGTATCGTGCACCAGATTAAACAGCGCGAGCGGATCGCCGTTGGCCTGCGCCACGAGCGCCTGGACCGACGCCGTAAAGCGCACGTCAATCGTCTCGGCCAGATCGGCGGGCGTTGGGGGCGCGCTCAGCGCAGTCAGAGCCGCCAGCGTCTGCGGCAGGCGACCGAGGCGCGCGCTAGCAGCGGACACGTCCGCCAGCGCAAAGGCCAGCGCCGATGCGTGGGGCGCCTGCGCCAGCGAGCGAGTCGGCGCATTGGGCAGCCCAGGCAGCGCCGGTGACGCAGCGCTACCTGCTGGGCCGTGCAGGGCAATCTGAAGCTGCTGGAGCCACGCACTATGCACAGCAGCAGGCGCAGATTGATCTGGCTGCTGATCGAGCACGGCGAGCACAGCTTGAACATACTCCCGCTGGGCGCCGACAAATGTGGCAGTCCGCTCGGCAGCCAGCGGCGCAGCGCCCGCCGGGGTCGCAGCGAGGCGATCAAGATCAGCGCTGGTCTGCTCAAGCAGCGGGCGCAGTCCTGCCAGCGCGGTCGGAGTGCGCAGCTCGCCGTGGGCGAGCGCCGTATCCAACTGCTGTGCGACCAGCGCCAGCGCAGTGAGCGACCCATACACCGCCGATGGCGCGTGGGCCTGCTTGATCGCGCTGGCTGTAGACTCCAGCGCCGCTAGCGTGACTGGATCAGGCTGACTGGCGCGGGCGACCGCGAGCGCCGCCTGGGTGCGCTGCTGCTCGCGGCGCGCATCCTCGCGGGCCAAGTAGGCGCTGGGATCGCTGAGCAGCAGCGGATCAAGGCCCAGGCGCTGAGCGGTCACCAGCAGCGCGGCCCGCCGCGCCTGCAACGCGCGCCCGGCATGGGCCAGGGGCGGGCAGAGGGGCTGGAGCAAAAAGACGAAGACAAAAACGAACGACCAGCGACGAACGAAGCGCTGCATAGAGCCTCCCCGTGAGCACAGCTCACACTTCCGCGATGAAGCGACAACCAGCATGCATCCACCAGCGCGGAGATTAAAGAAAAGTTATTGCTTCAGGATAGTCGAGTGGTATCAGCCCATGGGTCAGAGGAGCGTCAGCGGCATAAGCAGGCAAGATGAGGCGCAGTGTTGGGAAAAGCCGACAATGTAGGGACCATTTGTCAGGGTTGTGGCCCATACATATGCTATACTACAGAAACACACCTCTCCCTAGCGCAATCAGCCCAAGCACATCACCAGTAGGTGGATTGAGGAAGACCGATGGCTGCAAAACACTTGCCGGTGCTGCGTAATGGACAGCTCACGCTCATCACTTCGGCCACTGACGCTAGCAGCAGTATTGTCATCGACACGCCTGCCTGGCGGCGCTGGATTGAGCAGCCAGCGAGTACAGGCTTCAGCATCGAAATCCCCAATGGCAGCATCACCGTGCGCCGCGAGCAACTGCCGCAAGGGCGCTACTGGTATGCCTATCATCGTAAGGCAGGCAAACGCCACAAACGCTACATCGGCACAGACGCTGCGCTAACCGACGCGCGCATTCAACAGCTGATTACAGAGTTCAGCAGCAGCGCGAGCACTGCACACACGCGGCAGCTTCAGCTGCGGCTAGCTAGCGCCACGCCCTATGTCGAGCATGACAAACAACGGCGTGTTCTGACGCCGCTCCAGCTTGCGTGTGTGAGCTATCTCGCGCTCACGCGACAGCCACAGCGGCGCGAGCAGCTACGCACGCTGTTGTGGCCCGATGGCTCGGCCAGTGCAGCGAGCCATCGGCTGCGCACGCTGCTCTGGGAGCTGCGGCAAATCTTTGGGCCACGTTTGCACACCAAGCATGGCATTGCGCTCGATGCGAGCATGGATGTTGATGTGTGGGCCATCTATGATGCGCAGGCAGTGCTGGGCACAGGGCCAGCTGCGCCAGATCAGGTGCAGCGCTGGCGGGCAGCAGTGCTGGAGTACCACGCCCCCCTGCTGCACAGTGCAAGCATCTCGCGCAGTGAGGAGTTTGATCTGTGGCTGACCATCGAGGCCGAACAGCTGCATCAGGCTTGGCTGCGGCTGGTGCTAGCCATCGGCAGCTACGATCAGCTCCACGCAGACTGGGAGCGCCTCGCCGCCATTGTTGGGCATGCCCTGCGGGTTGACCCGCTGCAAGAGCCAGTGTACCACTTGGCCTTTGCCGCAGCGCTCGCGCAGGGTGACCGGGCGACAGCCCGGCGCTGGTATCAGCAGCTCACAGTCGCGCTAGCTCAGATCGGCCTTGACCCTGATGCGCAGTCGCAGCAGTGGCAGCAGCGAATTCAGCAGCGCAGCGGGGCAGACAGCGAGGCAGCGCTCGCTCAGTCGCCAAGCGCAGGCGCTGCGCCAAGCGCAGGCACCGCCATACGTGCCATGCTGCCCCCGCTGTTTGTGCCGCTGATCGAGCGCGAGCGCGAGCTAGCCCAGCTACTTGAAGCCAGCATGCGCCATCGTCTCGTCAGTGTTGTTGGCCCCGGCGGCGTGGGCAAAACGCGCTTGGCGCTAGAGGCGCTGCAGCAGCAGCGTGAGCACGCTCTACACAGTGTGATCTGGCTCAGCTTGGCCGAGTACACGAGTGTCTGCGAGGTGGCGAGCGCACTGCTGCATCTGCTGACGGAATCGCCAGCCCAAACCGCATCGGACACCTATCTTCAGCATCTGCTGCATAATCAAGAGCTGCTTTTAGGTCTCGATAACGCTGAGCATCTGCCAGAGCTAGCCACCTGGCTGCATCAGATGCTGTCGGCCTGTCCGCTGCTGCGTGTGATTGTCACCAGCCGCACGGCGCTCGGCCTGCACTATGAAACAACGCTCACCTTGCAGCCGCTGGCAATTGACACCCAGAGTTCAGATCACTTAAAGAAGCAGCAGCACAGCAGCGCCACCCGCTTCTTTATGCGACGGCTGCAGATGCTGCTGCCATCGCGCACGCTTGATGCTAAGGCGCTCCAGCACTGTGAAGAAATCGCACGGCTGCTCGAAGGGCTGCCGCTGGCGCTTGAGATCACCGCTGGGCTGGCGAAAACCATGACCTTGAGCGAGATAGTTTGTCGGCTGCAAGCAAATGACCTGCGCCTACACCAGTCGAGCATCCTCCAAGGCGAGCGCCACAGCAGCCTAGAGCAGCTTGTCAACTGGAGCTATCGGCACATTGACCCAGCCGCCCAGGCGACGATTCGCGTATGGAGTGTGTGCCAGGGCAGCTGGCCGCTACGGCTAGGGCAAATGCTGCTTCACGAACTCACTGGCCCCGACACCTGTGTGGACGCTGTGCTGCAAACGCTTGTGCAGCACCACCTGTTGATCGCCGAAACCAAGCATGGTCAGCCTTGGTACCGTATGTATCGCCCAATTCAGAGCACCATTCAGACCCAATGGGGGCAGACCTCAGAGGTCCAGACGTTTATGCAGCACTACGCCGAGAGCGTTGTGGATTATCTGCACAACCGCACGCTTGATCAACGCAGTCCAGGCAGCCAAGCTGAGATCATGCAGCTCTGGCCGGACATCCAGCATGCCTGGCGCTGGCTGGAACAGCAGCAGCAGTTCGAGCTGCTGGCGCGTAGCGTGGTGCATATCGCGCCAACACTCGAGCGCCAGCATCAGCGCGAGGACGCGGTGCATTGGCTGCGCACGCTGCTGCCCACCATCGCCAGCTTGCCCGACTGCCTAGCCGCACAAATCTATGAGCAGCTTGCGACCACTTACGACTGGCGCAACTTGGATGATCCAACGATATTTGCCAAACATGCGCTGGAGTTTTATAACCAGCTTGGCGCTCCAGCAGCGCAGGCGCGGGTTTGGACAGTCATCGGCGGCATCAACTGGCAGCGCGGCAACACAGCCCAGGCGCGCCATGCCTTCCAACAAAGTCTTGCACTATGCGCGCAGCAACACGACCTCGATGGGGTAGCACGGGCCTGGAACAACCTGGGCATTATTGATGGCGTGCAGAAACATTTTGCTGCGGCACAGCATGCATTTGAAACGAGCCTGCAGATCTACCAGCAGTTTGGCCATGATCAGCGCGTTGGCACCGCCTTGGGCAACCTCGGCCTGGTCGCCTTTTTTCAGGACGATTGGGAGACAGCGGCAATTTATTTCGGCGAGACCGAAGCAATCGCTGAGCACACACAGTTTGCGGCCCTGCAGGCCACAGCGCACCAGAACTGGGCCATCCTGCTACACGCGCAGGGTGACTGGGACGCAGCCTGGGAGCGCACATGGCAGCTGATCCAGGTAGCCTATCAGCAGCGTATCATCACCAGAGTGCTGGAGGGCATCGAGCTATGCGCATGGCTCTTGACCGATGCAGGCAGCTGGGTTCACGCTGGCTTTTTGCTGTTGGCAGCGACAGCAATGCGCCAGCGCTACGGCTATCAGCGGCTCGGCGACGACTTCCCCATTCCTTACCCAACTGTGCAGCGCTCGATTGAGCAGCAGCTCAAGCCCGCCCAGCTGACAATCTTAACCATGCGCGCCAACACGATTACCTATACCCAACTCTATGAGCAGCTTGAGCAGCTATTCACGCTTTAGGATGCAGACAGCCACATCCATCCACATGGGAGCCATGAACGTAGATAGAGGTAGCGCCGCATCCACGTATTCTGGCACCACAACCACCACCCATCCCAGCCAATAGACGGCTAGCATTCGCCCGACCCAGCCCCTTGTACACACCACCAAGACACCGCAGCAGCAGTAAGCCTGGATTAAAACCTCTACCTAGGTAGAGAAATCACAACCTGCCACGTAGATTCACGCACACATCTGCACAAAATTGCACATATATGCAAAAATCAATAAAAGAGCATGAACTATGTCGTAAAACGACAGATTAATTTTCTAAATGAACAAAATAGCGTAGAATACGCCGCAGTCATGCAGGATTGATATACAATAGAGACGACAAAGCAGCAGAGCAGTGTATCAGTGAGGAAACACTCCATGGAAACACTCAGCAAGATGGAGTATGAGAGCTTAGCCGAATTCCGCTACATTTTGCGGAAATTTCTGAGCTTTAGTAAGTCAGCCGCCCGCAACGCCGGTGTCCCACCAGCGCAGCATCAAGCGCTCCTCGCCATCAAAGGCTATCCTAGCCGCGACCACGTGACGATCGGCGAGCTAGCTGAGCGCCTCCAGATCCGCCATCACAGCGCCGTAGAACTGGTCAATCGCCTCGAAGAACAACAGCTCGTACAGCGGCAGAGCGGTGCCGACCGCCGAACGGTGCTTGTGAGCTTGACCGCTGCAGGCGAGGCCATCCTCGCTCGACTATCAACCTTGCACCGCGAGGAGCTGCGCCGCATTAAGCCCTGGCTCGTGCAGGTGCTTGATCAAATGCAACAACCAAATATCAGCGAGTAGATCGTTGCATCTGTCGCCCCGCCGATGAAAAGCAATTATTTTAGACCCCTCTCTAAATAATTGCTTAATTCTCTATTTAAACATATAATTGCCGCGCTTCTCACCTCTTACATGATTTTTAACAAGTTGTGACATACCTGTGCCGATTGAGGTACGTCACAGCCGGTTGCGCCGACAGGTCAACCGGTGCTGACCGTCAATAGTTGTGGTTTATCATAAGCTCTATGTGTTAGAGAGGTTTTATGATTCCTGCTGGCGCTTTTGCGGGACCTTGGTCGCGTCTTCTACGGATTCTCCATATTTGCTTGCTGCTGGTGATCGTGCTGCCACTGCCGCCAGCCAGCGTGGCTGCGGCACAAAGCAGCTCCGATGCTACGGCTGCGCAGGAAAGCCAGCCAGCGGCTGAAACAGCACCTACGCTGGAAACGCTTCCAGCCGCAACAGCGGCGCTCCCCGCAGCGACTAGCTCCACTGCAGATGTCAGCTGCACGCCAGCACCGGCAGCACGGATGTTGCTGCCAGTGCTGTTTAAAGACCTTGGCGCGCTTGGCCCGCGACCAGCGCCGCCAGCGCAGCCCGCAGCAGCACCAAGCGCCGATCTGATGCCGTGCTACGCCACACTTGCCGAAGACACACCAGCCAGCATCGACCTCAGCAGCGTGCTCACCGTCACCGGCGTGCTCAGCAGCAGCATCATCGTGACGCCAACTCACGGCAGCGCCAGCATCTCTAACACATTAATCACCTATACCCCAGCCGAAAACTACTTCGGCAGCGACCAGCTACGCTACCAGCTGGAGACCAGCACCGCCAGCTACCAGGGCAGCGTGCATTTAACGGTTAGCCCGATCAACGATGCGCCAACGGTCAGCATCAATGTCACACCGATCACGGGCACCGCACCGCTGAGCGTGCACTTCGAGGCCATCGGCGATGACATCGAGCACGACTCGCTCACCTATGTGTGGGACTTCGGCGATCTGTCGCCACTGACCCAGCAGGCAGTGGTCGATCATATCTACACCGTCAGCGGTAGCTACACCGCCACTGTCACCGTCAGCGATAGCCATGGCGATCACGGCAGCGCCAGCCAGGTGATCACCGTCAGCGATGCCAGCGGCAGCAACCACGCGCCAGTCGCGCTCCTGCACGTGCACCCAGCGCAAGGCCCAGCGCCGCTGACCAGCACGCTTGAACTGAGCGCCAGCGATCCCGATAGCGACCCGCTGACCTACACGCTCGACTTCGGCGACAACAGCGCCAGCAGCAACGGCCCGCTCACCAGCCCGCTGACGCTCACGCACACCTACGCCAGCAACGGCAGCTATATCGCCACGCTCAGCGTGATCGATGGCCGCGGCGGCAGCGATACCATCAGTCAGACCATCAATGTTACGTCAACTCCACCGCTGAACACGCCGCCGGTGCTCACATGGCAGGTCGCGCCGCTCAGCGGGGCCGCACCGCTGACGGTCAGCGGCAGCCTCAGCGCCAGCGATGTCGACAACGATCCGCTGACCTACACGCTCGACTTCGGCGATAGCACCCAAAGCAGCGGCGTACTGTCAGGGTCACTGCCGTTCGCCCACACATACACGCTCTCGGGCACCTACGCGCTGCACGTCAGCGTTGGCGATGGGCACGGCGGCAGCGACAGCGACAGCGTCAGCATCACCGTGAGCGCGCCAGGGCCAGTCAACCACCTGCCACAGCTCACGCTCCACGCCACACCAAACGCTGGCCCGGCACCGCTGACCACCAGCATCAGCCTGCAGGCTAGCGACCCGGACGGCGACAGCCCGCTGACCTACACGCTAAACTTTGGCGACGGCTCCGCGCCGCTAGTCGCCAGCGCCAGCAACCCAATCAGCACCACCGTGGCGCACACCTACGCCAGCAGCGGCCAGTACACACTGCAGTTGAGCGTGAACGATGGCCATGGCAGCGCCAGCACCACCACCACTGTCGTGGCGCAGGCAGCGGGAAACCACGCGCCAGTGGCCTACCGCGTCACACTGCCGCTGCAAAGCACACAGGCCAGCGTCGATCTGCTGAGCTTCATTGGCGACGCCGACGCCGACCCATTGACGCTCAGCCTCGCCTCCCAGCCGCTACATGGCGTCGCGTCGATCAGCGGAACCACGCTCACGTACACGCGCACTGGCTCCTACAGTGGCTTTGACTCGTTCGACTATCGCGTGGCCGACGGTCGCGGCGGCAGCGCCAGCGCCGAGGTGCGCGTTGTCGATCAGCGCCTGCGGCTGCAGATCAACCCTGATGCGGTCGTGCTCAGCGGCTCCAATGCGACGCGCACGTTGACGCTGCAAGCCTTTGACCAAAGCGGCCGTCCGGTCGACACCAGCGGCCTCGATGTCGAGTGGGTCGTGATCGCCGCCGACACGCTCACCGACACCACGGCGCTCACGCTCACTGCGCTGCCCAACGCCCAGGCCGAGCTGCGCAGCCTCGCGCCAGTTGGCGCTGCGCTCGTGGGCGCACGCCTGCGCTCAGCGCCTGACGTGCAGTCGCCGCTGATCAACGCGGTGGTGGTCGAGCTAGAGAGCAACACGACGCCGCTGCCCGATGCGCAGGTGATCTACCCACCGCTCAACCCGCCAGCGAACAGCGATCCACTCGCGATCTATCCGATCATCGGCGACCACATGGTCATCGGTGACTTCAGCGAGGCCGATGTGCTGCCGCTCTACAGCGTGACCGGCGGCATCAGCGCCACCTTCCCGATCGTCGTCACCGGCGCAGGGCCAGATGTGGGCACAATTGTGATCGGCAGCGGTGGCTCGCAGATTCTGGGCCGCGTGGTGCAGCGCCAGCAGCGCGCCAGCAGCACCCTGCTGCAGCTCCAGGCGGTGCCGCTGCACCAGGCGTTCCGCAACCTCGATCTGCGCATCACCGACGGGCGCATCAGCGCAGCCGGCTGGCAGCAAAGCCGCCCGATCTCGGCCGCTGTGCAGCTTGAGAACAGCAGCGCCGGATCGGAGCTGAAGCTGGTCGATCCGCTGGCCAACACCAGCGCCACCATCGGCAGCTGTACCGCCAACGTCCAGGGCCAGTGGGGTCGCATCACGCTGGGCCAGGTGCTGCTGACGCCCAACCAGCAGGTCGATCTGTCGCTGCAGATTCGCAACGGCGTGCCGGTTGTCGGGCGCTTCTACGCCGGCGCTGCGCCAACGTGGCACTGGAATACCAGCGATCTCCAGGCCACCGGCCTAGGCAGCCAGAGCTTCGCCTGCACCGCCGCCGCGCTGCCCTCCAGCACGCTGCTGCCGCTGGCCGTGCCGAACTTCTTCCACGCCACGCCAGGCGCGCAGATCGCCATTAACCTTGGCCTGACCGGCCAGATGACCGTCACCGGCACGCCCGACCTGCGCCTGGTGCTGCCGCCAAGCGACAACACCGCCCGCTTCGGCTCCGGCTTCGATTTCAACCCGCTCGTGGTGACCGACCAGACCACGTGGACCGCCACCTTAGCTGAGGTGGCTCCCAGCGCCGATCTTGGCGTCATCCCGGCCGGCAGCCGCGCGCGCATGGATCAACAGCTGGGCCTGAGCTTCAGCGGCAGCGTGCAGATGGAGCAGTGGAGCGGCCTATTCGCTGTGCTCAACAACCCTGGCGCGGTCGGGGCGCGCTTCCCGCAGATCAGCGAGCGCTACAGCGCCCTGCGCAGCGCCGCCAGCGGCAACACGCTCAGCACCCAGGCCAGCCAGACCTGGCGCACGCGCTGGGCCGCGCCCGACGAGGTTGTCTGGTCCAACCTGCTGGAGCCAGACGCCCGCAAGTTCAGCCCAACGGCCACGCTGACCCTCCAGCAGAGCGCGCAGATCGATCAGGCCCAGCTGCGGCGCATGGTGCAGTGGCTCGGCGGCCCGGCTGGCGCAACGTTTACGGCTCCGCCAGCCAAGAGCGCACAGCGCAGCTTCTACGGCAGCGCCAGCAACACACAGATTCAGTTCCGGCTCAACGATGTGCCCACCACCGAGGTCTGGGTCAACGATGAAGTGCAGGTGAGCGCACGCTTCAGCGACACGGCGGGCCGCCCGCTCAGCAAGGCCACGCTGTACTACATCGACGACGAGCAGATCGACATTCACATCACCCCGGTGGCCAGCCTTGTGCGCGAAAACGACCTGCTGGTTGGCTCATTCACGCCCGACGCGGCCATGTGCTCGCGCCCAGACAAAGAGCTGACCTTCCACCTGATCGGCTCCAGCAGCGCCTACGACGATCTGGAGACTGCCGCATACATCGGCCAGATTCAGGTCGCCTGTAACGAGCTGAAGCTAGAGCTAGAGCTGCCGACCGGGCTAGCGAACGCCCAGAGCTTCGACATCAACGGCAATCCGATCATCTGGGCCTGCGAGACCGAGCAGGACCCGCTTGACCTGCTGACGCTGGCGGCCGCCGCGCAGGCCAGCGACAGCCGCGGCCAGCTGCGCGAGCTCGAGTTCGCCTTCGGCGACGAGCATCAGCTGCTCAGCGTGCTCTCGCCCACGGCGCAGATTCAGCTTGAGCACAGCGTCTCGTCGGCAACCTCCGGCTCGCAGACGCTGTGGGCCGAGGCGCGCGCCGGCACGCCCGACGCCAACGGCCACTACCCGCGCGTACGGCGCATCGACATGCCCTTCGTGGTGCGCTACCGCTCGTGCGACGAGGTGCAGCGCCGCGACACGCGCACCCGCGAGACGCTCTGTGAGCGCGTGCTGGAAGAGAATATCGTCAGCGGGCACTGGGAGTACCCCGACCCCGACAGCAGCGTCGGCGTGATCGTCTGGGAAAGCGCCACCGGCTGGCACGCCTACGAGCGCATCAGCAAAAATACCTGCTACTGGAAGGTCAAAAACGATCCGCACATCTCGACCATGGACGGCAGACGCTTTGAGTCGTTCTCGCTTGGCGAGTTCGTCTACCTGGAGCCGCTGCCAGGCTTCGAGGGCACTGGCATCACCGTGCAGGCGCGCCAGGAGTCGATCACGCGCACCAGCGAGCTGGCGGGCGAGACGCTGGAGACCGCCGAGTGGGCTGCGTGGAACACCGCATTTGCCATTCAGGCTGATGGCAACATCTTTGAGTTCCGCGCGGGCGCCCTGAATCGTCCGTACTTGAACCATATTCAGCTAGCCCAGCTCCAGCCCGGCGTGTACCCGTTCGGTGATGTGGACCTTAAGGTTAACTCGCCGACGTCGGTTGAGCTGAGCTACGGCTACACGCGGCTGCGCATCGACTCGATGTTCGGCAAGTGGGTCAACCTAGAGGCGATCGTGCCGCAGGACGACAGCGTGCACGGCATGATGGGCCGCCCCAACGGCCGCTACGACGACGAGGATCTGCTGCGCGACGGCACGCACGCCTTCGACGACTTCGATCTGGCCAACAGCTGGCGCATCACCGACACAGTGCAGTCGCTGTTTACCTACGCGCCGGGCACCAGCCCCGCCACCTACAACCGCCGCCAGATCGCCGAGCCGCCCAGCCGCTCCGAGCTTGCGCCATACATGGATCAGGCCCAGACGCTGCTGGACAACGTCTGCGATACCAGCAATGTTGATGAGATCGAGCTGCGCAACGTGGCGATCGAGCTGTTCCTGGGCCGCTCGCCGGAGGAGATCATCGCCACCGGTGTGTGCTTCGTCACCGTGACCGGCACGGTCTGGAACCAGCTGGTGCCAGGGCTGCCGGTGCCCGGCGCGAAGATCGACGTGACCTCAACCGAACTTGCGCCGTGCAGCACCTGGACCGACCGCTTCGGGCGCTACGCCTGCCGCGTGCCCTCCAACGGCCGCACCGGCCAGCTCACTGTGCGCGTCAGCGGCCGCGGCAGCGCCACGAAAAATCTCAGCGTCGATAGCCTGCCGCCAGCCGGCGGCCAGAGCACGCTTGTGCAGGACATGACCGTAGCGCCAACGACGCTGCAGCTCGTCGGGCAGGTGCGCGATCAGACCGGCGAGGCGCTGTACAACGCCGAGCTGCGCATCAGCGGCCCGACGGTGGGCGGCTTCACCACGTCGTACACCACAACGAGCGCCACGGGCATGTACACCAGCTACATGATGCTCAACGATGGCGTGATCAGCGGCACCAACACCTATCGTCTGCTGTTCAACCCGGAGTTCCGCACCGATCCCGACGCCCAGATGGTGCGCACAACCATTCAGCGCCAGTTCAGCAACATGAATCCCAATGCGCTGAACGTCGTGCGCGAAGATTTGACGCTGACCGGCGTGCTGCTCCAGTTCAAGGGGCGCGTGTCGTTCCTGTTCGACGACAGCAAGCCAGCGCCAGGCACGCGGGTGATCATCGAGCCAGTGCTGCCGCATCCAGAGTTCAACTCGTGCGATGTGACCACGCTGATTTATGTCGATCCACAGGCGCTCGTTGATGAGTTTGGCAACGAGATTCGCAAGCTCGACCCGCGCAAAGAGACGACTGATCGCCTGAAAGAGGGCACCTACTTCTGCGAAGAGACCATCGAGACGCTTGATCCGTTCGATGTCAAGATTCAGCTTGTCGGGCGCAACCCAACCACGATTCTGACCAGCACCACCGTGACGGTGGACCCACGCGCCCGTGGCGCAGGCGAGCCGTTCCGCGTAATCACGCCGCTGCGGCTGGAGACGCCGGTGCTGCACCTGAGCGGCTTCGTGCGCGATCCTGACGGCAACCCGGTTTCGGCGGCAGAGGTGACCGTCAGCAGCCCCGAGGGCATCGCCGAGATCAAAGCCTCGACCAACATCACCGGCGAGTATTCGATGTACCTGCCGCTTGACGACAACATCAACAGCGGATCGCTGCAGTACAACGTGCGCTACATCAACGTGACCACCGGCGGATCATTTAACTTCGCTGGCGCGGTGGTGGGCCTGCCGCTGGAGGTGCAGCACGACTTCACCGTGCGCGGCAGCATGCTCATCTTCGCTGGCCGCGTCATCGACACGCGCATCAACCAGCCGGTGCCGGGCGTGGCGGTCAAAATTGAGTCGCCAGGCTTAGGCGTGCTGTGTCAGACTTTCACCGGCATCGACGAGTTCCGGCCCGACGCCTATCTAGAGCCGGGCCTCTACCCGCACGAGTGCCGCGCCGAGGTTGACCCGGTGGGACCAGGCACGATCGACCTGATCTACACCGTCACCACTGCCTGGGGCACCACGATGTACACGCATACCGCTGCGCTAGCCCCGCTGGGCGGACGGCGCTACGTGCCGCGCGACCTGGAGATTCGCACCACGATTCTCGAGCTGAACGGCGTAGTCACGCGGCCATCGGGCAACCCGCTGCCAGAGGCCAGCATGACCATTCGAGCCGCAGGGCGCACCATCTCGACGCGCACCAAACCCGACGGCACCTACAACACCGCGATCATCCTGCCGTATGGCGTGACGACTGGCACGCTGGAGTATACGCTCAGCTATCGCCAGATCGCCATCACCGACACAGCGACGTTCGACGCCGTGCCGTTTGAGGCGACAACCGTTACGCGCGATATGATCTACACGCCGCGAACCGTCTACCTGCGCGGCACCGTGAGCAACATCTATCACGTTGACACACCGCTGACCAACATCCAAATTCAGTCCGATGGGCTGATCACCACCAGCGGCATGCGCTGTGTCACGCAGACCGCCCTCGACGGAACGTATGTCTGTGTGGGCCAGACGCGCTCGACCGCGCCGATCTCGATCTCCTACAGCATGAGCGGCGAGTGGGGCAGCCAAGCCTTCACCGAGACAGCGACCATCGACGGCTCGCAGGACGTGGTCGAGCATGTGCGCGACCTTCAGCTCCAGCTGACGGCAATCCACGCCTTCGGCCGCGTGCAGACGCCGCAGGGCGACCCGCTGGGCAACGTCGATGTCGTGATCAGCGGCAACGATGTGTACCGCATCGCGCCAGGCAAGACCAACGCCAGCGGTGACTACGACTTCTATGTGATTATGAAGCCGCGCACCGCACAGTGGACCGGCACGCTCAACTACTTCATCGGCTACGGCGAAGAGGGCCGGATCAACAACGTCGAGTACCTGGCACGGCTGAACCAGGAGACCCCGCTGACCCGCGACTTCATCCTTGATATGCGCGTGGTGACATTCAGCGGCAGCGTCAAGAACGGCTTCGTCAACCCAAGCCACCCCGACAGCGGCGTCTATGGCACGCGGGTAGTGGTGACCGCGCCGAGCATCGGCTACCTGTGCGAGTACGCCACGCAGGACCGCTACCTCAAGACGACGTATCAGTGCGACGCGCGCGTCTTCACCGACCAGCCGTTCGAGGTGCAGTACGCCCTGAGCGGCAACTGGGGATCGGCGGTGCTGACTGGCACCGTCACCCACCTGCCTGGCCCTGGCCAGCGCGTAACCGTCGCACGCAACCTCACCGTCTTCCCCACCACGGTGGAGATGAGCGGGCGCATCGTTGATCGCGATAGCCAGCCGCTCAAGGACGTGAAGCTGACGCTGGCCGGCGACGCCTTCCTGCCTCACTACGTCAACGGCACGCTGGAGCACCTGATCAACACCAAGACCAGCGCCACCGGCTACTACACAACCTACGCCGTGCTCGGCACCGAGTGGACCGGCACCGACCTAGATTATCAGGTGGTGTACACCTTCGGCGACCAGAGCTACACGCTCACGCGCACCGACACGCTCGTTACGCCGCGCAACGAACTGACCAGCGTGCGCGCCGACTTCCAATACCCCTACCGCCGCGTCACCTTCAGCGGGCGGCTGCGCAATGAGACCGCGCCGCAGCATCGGCTCAAAGGCACGCTGCTGCTGGTCTCGCCGACGCTGAACCGCACGCTGTGCCGCATGCCGAATCAAAACAATTCGCAGTACATCTCCACCGAGGAGGACTACCGCTGCGACGCGCTGGTCGATACCGACGCGCCATTCCTGGTGAACTACCGGGTCGAGGGCCGCTTCTGCCAAGGCAGCGCGCCGTGCCCAGGCATGACCAACCCGAACCACCCGCTGCGCATCACCGGCGAGAGCACGTGGGGCGAGGTGCGCTTCAACAACATTGAGGCCGCCGCAGGCACACACGAGGTGCGCCAGGACATCCCAGCGCATCCAAGAATGCTGATCCTCAACGGCACCGTCAGCGCCTCCGACGGCACACCGCTGCCAGGCGCAAGCGTGAGCATGAAGAGCTACACCATCGTCAGCGACGGCTACGTCACGACGGCGGCGAGCACCAATGGAAGCGGCACCTACAGCACCACCGTGATCCTGGGCGCAGATGTGACCAACGTCAACATCCACTACAACATCACGGTCAACGGCATCACCACCGTAGAGGAGGCCAGCTTCATCCTCGACCGTGACAGCATCATCAACTACGCAACGCATGATCTAGAGATCAGCGCGCGCAACTTGATCTTCCGCGGCAGCATGGTCAACACGCTGACCGGCGGCAGCGGCACGTGGTCGCGTAACAATCAGCTGGTGATCAGCTCGCCGACGCTGGGCAACATCTGCATCAGCAACGACGTGAGCGCCAGCTACCAGTGCGCGGTGCAGCTGGCCGACGGCACGCCCTTCGACGTCAGCTACACGCTCTACGCCGACTGGGGCACCTCGACCTACACCGACCATGTTGACACCCTGCCCGACCCAGGCCGCATCGGCTACTGGGACAAGCAGCTGCCGGTGACGCCGACGATGCTGCGCGTCCGCGGCACCGCGCTGCTGGACGACGAGGGCTTTGTCGCGCCGATCAGCAACCGCAGCGTGACGACCAGCTATCCGCGCGTGGCCAGCTCGCCGATGGTCTCATCGCAGTGGCAGAGCAGCAGCACCAACGCCGACGGCGACTTCGAGGTGCTGGCGGTGCTGCGCGATCTCAACGGCACGCTCACCGGCACGCTCAGCCTTGTCTTTGCCGTTGGCGGCACGCCGCTGGCCTACGTGGCGCACTTCAACAACATCAACGAGCTACAGATGAACGACCTCGACGTGGGCACGATCACCTTGGTCAAGCCACACGTCGACCCGAGCACCGCGCGCACGATCATTCTGCGCGGCAACTTCCTCAACGCGCACGCGCCGACGGTGCCAGCGGCCAACACCGTCGCGTGGTACTCGCTGACCTCGCCAACCCACGGCATGATCTGTTACTACGACGAGAACATCGGGCCGCCGCTCGGCGAGTACGGCCTGGTGATGGGATCGTACAACTGCACCGTCAGACAGGACTCCGATGAGCCATTCGAGGTGACGGTCAACGCCTGGGGGCCGCACGGCAACGCGGAGCGCGTCTTCGAGGTGACCGACATCCCGATGATTGGCCAGTCGCGCACCATCTTTGAAGATGTGCAGCTGACACCGACGACCTTCCACCTTGGCGGCGTGGTCACGCAGCCCGGCGGCTATCCGGTGGGCCGGGCGCAGGTGCAGACGCGCATCCGCTACAACGGCCAGATCATCGGCTCGGCCAGCGACACCGCCGACCAAAACGGCATCTACGAGACGTACATCAACATCTCGCCATGGCTCCAGGGCCAGGTTGATATCGAGTACGTGATCACCGTTGACGGCATCGTGACCGAGTACCGCCTGCCAAGCCGCTCGTTCCGCCCAGCCGAGCTTAACGAGTTCTGGCAGAACTGGCCGTTCGAGCGCCGCCGCGTGCGCTTCGTAGGCCGCGTGACTAACGCCCATGTGCCGGGTCTCGGCGTGCCGGGACTGATGTATGTCACCTCGCCGGACTTCTGGAGCAGCCAGTACTGCGACGCCGAGATGAATCTCAACACGGGCTACTACACCTGCGATGCCTTCCTCGACGATGGCAGCCCGTTTGACGTAAACTACCACATCAGCGGCGAGTGGGGCGCGAGCGACGCCACCGGCACGATTACCAACGTGCTGGGCGTGGGCCTGACCACGCTGGTCGAGCGCGACTTCACCGTCTCGCCAACGACGCTGCACCTCTTCGGCACCGTCACCGACCCGTACGGCAAGCGCCTCGCGGGAGCCGACGTGACGATCTTCGGCGACTTCGTGGGCTACAGCGGGCCACAGGGCCTCAAGGGCTTCACAGTGCGCGCCGACGCGCAGGGCAACTACGACGCGTATGTTGTGTTGAAGCCGAACGTCACCCAGGGCGACATGAAGTTCGACATCAAGTACTACAACATCCACCAGCAGTCGACCAGGCGCTTCTTCGGCCTGACGCGCAACGCGCTTAACCACGACCGCCAGGACTTCGAGATCTCCTATCGCAAGGCCGTGTTCGTGGGCCGCGCCCGCAACGCCTTCGCGCCTGGCCTGAGCATGCTCGGCGAGATCGGCGTCTCAACGCCAGATCGCGGCGAGCTGTGCCACGTGAACATCGACGACGGCAGCGGCCACCAGTACAACCCCGAGGTCTACCTTGGCGAGTACACCTGTATCGCACCGGGCGTCAGCGTCGAGCCGTTCACCGTGACCTACACGCTCAACGGCGACTGGGGCACGGCGGTGTACACCGATGACGTGCCATTTGGCGCGGTCGGCAGCGCGATCACCGTGACCAACAACTTCCCGATCGCGGCGACAACGTTGCGGCTGGTTGGCACGGTGCGCGACGGCTTCGGCGCGCCGCTACCTGGCGCAGACATCACCGTCAATGGCGCGCAGATGTCCGCATCGATGCCGCCGACCACCTTCTCAACCAACGCCCAAGGCGTGTACAGCGGCACCGTCGTGCTGAAGGCCAACACCAACGCTGGCTCGCTGACCTACAACATCAGCTATGGCGATGGCCATGGCGTGGCGCTGGTGCCGTTCACGGCGCAGGCCGACGTGCTAAACACCGTGACGCGCGACATCACCTTCACCGAGCGCATCGTGAATGTGAGCGGCATCGTGGGCAACGCGCTGAGCGGAAACATGCCGCTGCGCAACGCCCGCGTGCAGCTCAGCGACAGCGGCGGCGGCGAGCTGTGCAACGCCTACACCAACAGCAGCGGCCAGTACTCGTGCAGCATCCACGTTGTCGAGCTTGGCGCGCTGCCCATCCAGATGCAGGTGAGCGGCGACTGGGGCAGCGCCTCCACCAGCGGCGAGATTCCTGCTGGCGGTGCAGGCACCACCAGCAATGTCAACCTGCCGATCAACATCAGCCCAACCACCCTGCGGGTGATCGGCCACGTTGAGGATGGCCAGGGCCAGGTGCTGCCAAACGCTAGCGTGCACATCAACAGCCCGGCGCTGTCGGCGGCAACGCCAAACTGGACCTTTGACACCGACGCGCAGGGCTTCTACAGCGGCACCGTCGTGCTGAAGACCGGCATGACCAGCGGTGACCTAAGCTACGGCGTGACCTACAACAACGCCACCGGCACACTGAGCGGACCGTTCAACGCCCAGGCCAACGCGCTCACCACCGTGACGCGGACGCTGCGCTTCACTACCCGCAGCGTGCGCTTCAACGGCCAGATCGTGAACCACTTCGCGCCCTACCAGCTGATGAGCAGCAGCGTGATTGAGGTTGACCTGGCTGGCGGCGGGCGGCTGTGCCGCGTCACATCGAACAGCAGCGCCGGCTTCACCTGCCAGGGCCAGGTGCTCGAGTCCGGCGAGGTGCCCGTGCAGTACCTGATCCAGGGCGACTGGGGCACGACGATCCTAACCGGCACCATCCCGGCCGGTGGCGCAGGCACCACCACCGACATCACGCGCACGCTGGAGGCGCAGCCAACCACCATTCTGGCGCGCGGCATCGTGCGCGGCGGCAACGACGCGCCGCTGCAGGGGGCAACAATCAGCGTCAGCAGTGCGCAGCTCTCGGCCAACGCCAAGCATCAGCCGCTGACGACCGATGCTCAGGGCGGCTACAACGGGCCGCTCGTGCTGCGCGCGGGCCTGACCAGCGCCGACCTGAGCTACCTCGTGCGCTACGGACAGGCCGAGGCGACCATTGCCCGCTCGATTAGCGTTACGCCGAGCGTGGCCACGCCGATTGTGCAAGACGTGCGCTTTACCAACCGCGCCGTCGTCTGGAACGGCAGCGTCGGCAACAGCCTGATCCCTGGCGCGACGATGCGCAGTCCGAGCATCAGCATCACCAGCGGCGCAGCCACGCTCTGCTCCAGCAGCGGCACAACCAGCGGCACCTACAGCTGCCGCGCCTCGGTGGAGAACACAGGCGCGTTCAGCAGCACGGTGACGGCCAGCGGCGACTGGGGCAGCGTGAGCGCGCCAGCGCTTGTCGCAGCAGGCACGTTCGGCTCGCTGATCACAGTCACGCAGGCGCTAAGCGCCACGCCGACCATGCTGCGGCTCACCGGCCAGGTGCGCGGCGGCGGCGGCGCGCCGATTGGCGGTGCGACCGTCAGCGTCAGCGGTGCCAGCCTGTCGGCCAGCAACGGCAGCCTGGTGTTCACCAGCGACGCGCAGGGCCACTACACCGGCACTGTGCTGCTGAAGAGCGGCACCACCAGCGGCCAGCTGCTCTACAGCGTCAGCTATGGCGCAGGCAGCAGCAGCGTCGATGTGCCCTTCAGCGCTACGGCGAACACGATCACCACAGTCAACCAGGACATCAGCTTTACCTCGCGCAGCGTCAGCGTCGCTGGCCAGGTGGTCAACCGACACACGTACCTGGGACTACGCAGCACGAATGTAAACCTCCAGCTGCCAAGCGGCGCGGCCTTCTGCAGCCGCACGACCACCAGCAGCGGCAACTTCACGTGTGCCCAGCAGGTCAGCGAGGGCGGCGCATTCGTGATCACGGCCACCGTCAGCGCCGACTGGGGCACACGCGTGGTGACGTTCAGCGTGCCGCCAGGCGACACAGGCAGCACGGCCAACGTCAACCCGACGCTGCTCGTCGACCCGACGACGCTGCTGCTCACCGGCACCGCCCGCGATGGCAACAGCACACCGCTCGGCGGCGCAAGCATCACCATCGACAGCGATCTGGTCTCCAGCGCCAGCAACCCGCTGGCAATGACCACAAACGCGCAGGGCGTCTACAGCGGCACGGTGGTGCTCAAGGACAATATCACCAGCGGCTCGCTGCCCTACCTGCTGAGCTACCAGGCCTCGACGGCCAGCGACACCGTCGCCTTCAGCGCCACGCCGCGCCAGGTGACCAGCGTCAGCCACGACCTGACGCTCCAGTCGCGCACCGTCACCTTCAACGGCTATGTTGTGGCGAGCGTGCTGCCGAGCCTGCGCATCCAAGGCGCGCAGGTGATCATCCGCTCAACCGAGCTAGGGCGCTTCTGCTCGCTCACGAGCAACAGCAGCGGCTACAGCTGTAGCGCGCAGGTATTCAATCCCGACGCCTTCGAGACCATCTATGAGATCAGCGGCGACTGGGGCACAACAACCCTGACCGGCACCGTCGGCGCTGGCACGGCTGGTAGCAACACCACCGTCAGCAGCAACTTGCCAGTCACGGCCACCACGGTCCAGCTGACCGGCCGCGTGCAGGACGCGCAGGGCGGCGGCATCAACGCGGCCACCGTGCGGGTCGATGCAACGCCGTTCTCCAGCCCAGGCTGGGTGCAGGCCACCACCAACGCCAGCGGCCAGTACACCATGGCAATCACGCTGAAATCCGGCCAGAGCAGCGGCACGCTCAACTACACCGTCACGGCCAATGGCACCAACACCAGCGCCAGCCAGAGCTTCAGCGCCACGCCTAACGCGCTCACGACGGTGAGCAAGGACATCACGATCACCACGCGCCAGGTCAGCTTCTACGGCTACGTGCGCAACGCGCTGGTCAGTGGGATGAACCTCTACACCAATCAAGTGCGGGTTGAGGCCCCCGGGCTGGGCACGCTGTGCACGACCAACAACTACAGCACCTACTACAGCTGCTCCGCCACTGTTGGCACCACCGCCGCCTTCAGCGCCACCTACACGCTGAGCGGCGACTGGGGCACGGCGGTGGTCACGCAGACCATTCCGGCAAGCAGCGGGGCCTACAACGCCAGCCGCGACCTGAGCATCAGCCCGACGACACTGCATGTCACCGGCTACGTCCAAGACTCGGCCAACAACCGGCTCTCCGGCGCGGGCGTGACGCTCAGCGGCAGCAGCCTGTCGTACAGCAACGTGCGCAGCGGCACCAGCGCGGCCGATGGCACATTCAACGTCTACGCGGTGCTCGACAGCGGCGTGCTCACCGGCAACGTCAGCCTTGACACAACGCTTAGCTCGACGATCAACCAGACGGTACCGTTCACGGCGACGGCCAATGCGCTAACCACACTCACCCGCACCGTCGTGTTTGATCGCCGCACCGTCTACTTCCGCGGCTATCTGTACAACGAGTTTGCGCCAACATGGCCCGTGCGCTCGCGGACAGTCACCGTGCGCGATCAGCAGGGCACGCAGCTGTGTCAGGACTCATACCTCAACTCGACCTACGGCTACTACTACAACTGCTCTGGGCCGGTGCTCAGCACCGATGCGTTCAGCGCCACCTATGAGATTGTGGGGCCGTGGGGCACCACCGTGGTGTCGCAGACTGTTCCTGCCGGTGCACCGGGCAGCACAATCTACTTTGATAAGAACCTGCTGCTGCGACCCACCACGCTTGATTTCGCAGGCCAGGTTGTGGATCGCGATGGCACAGCGCTGAGCGGTGTCAGCGTGAGCGTGAACGGCGGCAATCTCGATAGCTACAACATTCAGTCGGTCACCAGCGATGCCAGCGGTAACTATCACCTCTATGCGCTGCCACGCGCCGACGTGACCAGCGGCAGTTTTAACTACTCGTTCTCACGCAACGGCATGAACCTAAGCCAGAGCGGTAGCTTCAGCGCCACGCCCAACGAACTGACCACGCTGACCAGCACGCTCATGTTCGATCGCCGCCGCGTCGATCTGTCCGGCACCCTGCGCAACAGCTATGCCACGACGCAGACGCTGCCGATCAGCACCATCCAGGTGCGTGCCAACGGCTCGACGCTGTGCAACTACAGCCCGAATAGCAGCGCCTACACGTGCAACAACATGGTGATCACCCCCACCAGCGCGATCTCGGCCACCTACACCGTCAGTGGCCCGTGGGGCAGCGAGGTGATCACCGACACGTGGCCAGCCGACATCGGCGCGAGCCGCATCAGCGTCGCACGCGACCTGCTGGTCCATCCAACCACCGTTCAGCTGACCGGCACCGTGACCAACTACGACGGCTCACCGCTTGCCGACGCGTATGTTGAGGTGAGCAGCCCGGCGCTGCTGACACCGCTGGCCGGCTATGTCGATGCCCAGGGCCGCTACAGCTTCTATGGCGCGGTCCAGGCCAACACAAGCGACATCACGCTGGCCTACAGTGTCCAGGCGAACGGCACCACCCTCGAAGAGACGCTGACGCGGACGCTCAATCTACGCCAGCTCAACCCAATCGGCCACGATCTGACCATCCGCCGCCGCACGCTGTTCCTGCGCGGCGAGGTGCACAATGCGCTGACCAGCACGCCGCTGCGCGATGGCGGACGCACAACGCTGATCATCAGCGATACCAGCCGCCAGCTCTGCGCCACGACGACGATCCAGTTCTTCGGCACCTACGCCTGTAGCACTGAGATCACGCCGACGGCTGAGCTAACACCGTTCGACGTCACCTATCAGCTCAGCGGCGCGTGGGGCACGCACACCTACACCGCCACGCTCGATCCGGCGACATTGATCGACAACACCTTCAACCAGACGCTGGCGATCACGCCCACCACGCTGCGCATCAGCGGCATGGTGCAGAACGCCAGCGCTGCGCCGCTGCTGGGCACCTACGTCGATGTGCGCGCGACCAGCCTGCACAGCGGCGCTGGCAGCTACACCAACGACAGCGGCAACTACAGCCTCGATCTGATCGTGGCCGATGCGACCGACGCGCTCACCGTGACGCTGCTGGTCGGCGGCATCCAGCGCACGCTGCCGATCAGCGGCATGGTCGCAAGCACGCTCAACACACGCACGCTCAACATCACCAGCGCAGGCACGACCAACCGCACCATCGACACGGTGGCCGGCGGCGTGTGCTGTAGCTACAACGACGGCGCGCTGGCCACGCAGGCCTACCTGGGCAACATCTACGATGTGGTCGCGGCACCAAACGGCGGCTTCTATATCGCCGACACTGACTACTATCGCGTGCGCTATGTCAACCAAAACGGTATCATCACGACCGTCGCGGGCAACGGCTCCTACGGCTACAGCGGTGATGATGTGCCAGCGACATCCACGCGCCTCAGCTCCATCAGGGGCCTGGCGCTGGGCGCAGATGGCAGCCTGTACATCGCCGACACTAACAACCACCGCATCCGCCGCGTCAGCCCCGATGGCATCATCACCACCGTGGCGGGCAACGGGACGGGGGGCTACGACGGCGACGGCGCACTCGCAACCACAGCGCGACTCAGCTCACCAGCCGACGTCGCTGTGGGACCAGATGGCAGCCTGTACATCGCCGACACCAACAACCACCGCATCCGCCGCGTCAGCCCCGATGGCATCATCACCACCGTGGCGGGCAACGGGACGGCTGGGTACGCTGGCGATAACGGCTCGGCCACTGGCGCACGCCTCTACTCGCCCTATGGCGTGCAGGTGGGCATCGATGGCGCGCTCTACATCGCCGACCTCAACAACCGCCGCATTCGCCGCGTGAGCAGCGCTGGCATTATCACAACCATCGCGGGCACTGGCACCTACGGCTACAGCGGCGATGGCGGCCCGGCCACCAATGCACGCTTCGGCTCACCGGTTGATCTGGCCGTGGGAGCGGACGGCAGCATCTACGTGGTGGATACCGACTACCACGTGGTGCGCCGCATCAGCACCAGCGGCTATATCTCAACGCTGGCAGGCACCGGCTCCGCCAGCTACACTGGCGACGGCGGCCCCGCCACCAGCGCCAACCTGTACTATCCCTACGGCCTCGGGATCGCCGCCGATGGCGCGCTCTACATCGCCGACCGCTCGAACGCCCGTGTCCGCCGTCTAGCCGCACCAGAGCTAACGCTGAGCGGCCGGATCGTCGATGCTGACGGCACGGGCTTGAACAACGTCAGCATGTCGATCAACGGTGCGCTGCTCAACCACAGCTACAGCATCAACAGCAACGCCCAGGGCGACTTTACGCTCTACGGCCAGCGCGTTGACCGCAGCAGCCAGAGCGCCACGCTCACGCTCCAGGCCACCTATGGCCCCGCCCAAGTGACCAAGACGGTCAGCGCCAGCGTGGACTATGTGCAGCCGCAGTGGCTGACGGTGCCGATCACCATCGACCAGCGCGGTCTACAGGTTAGCGGCAGCATCAGCAACACGTTGATCGGCCAGCCGCTGACCGGTCCCGCCAACAGCGTGAGCGTGAGCATCGCTGGCGCGGAGATCTGCACAACGCAGACCGACGCCAGCGGCCAGTACAACTGCCCGCAGGTGCTCACGACCAGCCGTGCGCTCAGCGTAACCACCGTTGTCAGCGGCACCTGGGGCACCGCCGTGCTCACCAGCGCAGTTGACCGCAGTGCCGTCGGCGGCGTCACCACGCTGACCCAGGCGATCCCGGCCACGCCGACGACGCTGCACATCGGCGGCTTTGTGCGCAACCCTGACGGCACGCCAGTGAGCGGCCTCCAGGTGCGCGCCGAAGGGCTGAGCAGCTACAGCAGCAGCAGCGGAGTCACCGACAGCAACGGCGAGTACGGGCTTGACGTGGTGCTGCAGGCAGGCATCAGCAGCGGCAACATCCGCCTGCGCGTCCAGGGCAGCGGACTCAATATCGAGAGCACGCTACCGTTCAGCAACGTGCCGCTCAACCAGCTCACAACTATCAGCCACGATATCGGCGCGCTGGTCCTGCGCGGCAGCATCTTCGTTGCGAGCCAGCCAAGCCTGCGCCTGCACGACACCAGTGCGCAGGTCAGCGTGGCCGCCAACGGCGTGCAGCTCTGTAGCGCAGCAGTCTTCGCCCGCTATGGCACCTACGACTGCCCCGGCATCACGCTGACGCAGACGCTGCCGCTCACGCTGGAGTATACCGTCAGTGGCGCGTGGGGCCAGCAGACAATCAATGTGCCGCTGACCAGCACCGCCGCGCCGCTGATCGTGCACGATCTGGCGATCAGCCCAACGGTGCTGCGCATGACCGGCCAAGTGCAAAACAGCGGCGGCAGCGCTCAGCCAAGCTATCCGGTCGCCGCCTATGGCCCGGCGCTGGTCGAGCCTGTCACCGGCTTCAGCAATAGCACGGGCACCTACACGCTCTACGCCCTGCTGCGCAGCAGCGCACTCACTGGCAGTCTCGACCTCATCGCCGGTGGCGAGCCAACTCCGCTGACGCTCAGCGGCATCACAGCTGGCGCAGTCAACACGCTCACCACCACGCTCACGATCAACGCTGGCCCCGAGCTGGTCATCGACACGCTGGCTGGCACTGGCTCAAGCGGTAGCGGCGGCGATGGCGGCCCCGCCAGCCAGGCCCAGCTCGGCTACGTGCGCGGCGCAAGCGTCGATCAGGCCGGGAACCTCTACTTCGCCGATAACGCCACGCGCGTGCGCCGCATCGCACCCGACGGCACGATCAGCACCATCGCTGGCAGCGCCAACTACGGCTACAGCGGCGACGGCGGCCCGGCCACAGCAGCAGAGCTGAACACACCCACCGATGTGGTCGTCGGGCCAGAGGGCAGCCTCTACATCGCCGACGCAGGCAACCGCCGCATCCGCCGCATCACGCCGGACGGCATCATCACCACCTTCGCTGGCACCGGCTCCTATGGCTACAGCGGCGACGGCGGCCCGGCCACGGCGGCGCAGCTCGCGAGCATGGAGGGCCTGGCCATCGGACCAGACGGCAGCCTCTACATCGCCGACAGCGACTATGGCCGCATCCGCCGCATCACGCCAGACGGCATCATCACCACCTTCGCCGGCACCGGCTCCTACAGCTACAGCGGCGACGGTGGCCCGGCCACAGCGGCGGCGTTCCGCAGCCCAGCCGATGTTGCCGTGGGGCCAGATGGCAGCGTCTACATCGCCGACCGCTATAACCAGCGCATCCGCCGCGTTGCGCCTAACGGCATCATCAGTACGGTCGCTGGCACCGGGTCGGCGGGCTTCGGCGGCGATGGCGGCCTGGCGACCAGCGCCTACCTGTACTACCCGCAGGCGGTAGCCGTTGATGATGCAGGCAACCTGTACATCGGCGACGGCAACAACCGCCGTGTGCGCCGCGTCAGCAGTGTCGGCATCATCACGACCATCGCGGGCACTGGCTCCGGCGGCTACAGCGGCGACGGCGGCCCGGCGCGCAACGCACGTATCTACACAACCAACGCGCTGCTAATCGACTACAGCGGCGCGCTGATCGTCAGTGACAGCGACAACTATCGCCTGCGCCGCGTTGGCTACCCGCTGCTCAGCATCCAGGGCAGCACGGTTGACCCGCGCAGCAATCCAGTGCCCTACACCAACGTCACGGTGCAGGGTGCGGCGCTGGCGCGCAGCTACAGCACCACCAGCGATAACACCAGCAGCTACCGTGTGTACCCGTGGGTCACACCGCCGCTGTCGGGCACCATCGACCTCTATGCCTCCCAGGGCGTGGCCAGCACCTCGGCGCAGATCACAGTCAGCGCTGATCTCACCCGCGCCACTGTCATCAGCACGGCGCTGGAGCTTGATGGACGCTCGGTGGACTTCTATGGCTCGATCGTCAACAGCATCACGTATGATCAGGTGCCCAACGTGCCGGTCAGCATCACGCTGCGCGTCGATGGCCAGGAGCAGTGCAGCACCTACACCGAGGATGGATCGTACTACTGCGGCAACATCATCCTGCCAAGTGCAGCGGCCACGCTGGAGTACGAGTACAGCGGCGAGTGGGGCAGCAACATCATCACTGACACGCTGCCGGAGGGCCAGGTCGGCCAGTACACCTCGTACTCCGTCGATCTGCCGATCACCCTGACGACGCTGCGCCTCGTTGGCACGGTGCGCAGCGCCACCAGCACGCCGATCAGCTCAACTGTGATCGAGGCCAGCGGGCCGACGCTGCTGCCCAGCGCTGGCACCAGCAACGCCGACGATGGTAGCTACCAGCTTGATCTCAACCTGCTGCCAGGCTACACCAGCGGCACGCTAACCTACACCGCCTATCAGCGCACCGGTCAGTTCAGCGGCACCCTGAGCTTTAGCGACCTGACGGCGAATGCGGTCAACACACAGACGCTGGATCTCGCGGCGCTCGGCTTCCAGGGCCAGGTGCGCAACGCCCTGCTGCCCGAGCACAGCCTCAGCGATAGCGGGCGCACCAGCATCGCCATCGCCGTCAACGGCAGCCCGTGGTGCACAACCAGCACCACCGGGGCCTTCGGCAGCTTCAACTGCGACCCACGCACCACGACGCCTGGCGGCCAGCTCAACCTGACCTACACGCTCAGCGGCACGTGGGGCACTGCGGTGCAAACCCACACGCTCGCCAGCCTGAGCGACGTTGCCGTCCAGCACGATCTCAGCATCAGCCCCACAACAGTGGTGCTCAGCGGCAGCGTGCAGCTGGCGGATGGCACGCCAGTAGCTGGCCACATGGTCAATCTGTATGGGCCAGCGCTGTACCAGGTCTACCCTGGCATCAGCGCCAGCGATGGAACCTACCGCTCGGTCGCGATCCTCAACAGCGGCGTGAGCAGCACAACGCTGAGCGTCGCCGTCAACGGGAGCAGCACCGATCTCGCGCTGACAGGGCTACAGCTCAGCGCGCTGAACACCGTCACCCACGACATCAGCGTCACATCCGAGCTGCCGCTGCTCATCAACACCTTGATCGACGGCTCACAAAACGCAGGGCCACAGCTGCCGCTCTACAACCCCGTCGATGTGACCGCCGGGTCGAACGGCAGCCACTACATTGTTGACCGCAACCAGAACATCGTGCTGCGCCACAACGCCAACGGCACGCTGGATGTGGTGGCCGGTATGCAGAACAACAGCGGCTACAACGGCGACGGCATCACTGCCACCGCCGCGCTGCTGAGCAACCCGATGGCCGTAGCGGTCGGCCCAGACGGCAGCCTCTACATCGCCGACTCAGGCAATCGCCGCATCCGCCGCGTTGGCCCCGATGGCATCATCAGCACCGTGGCGGGCAGCGGCAACTATGGCACAAGCTACAGCGGCGATCGCGCCACCCAGACCCAGTTCCAGTGGCTCACCGACATCGCCTTTGGCCCCGACGGCCTGCTCTACTTCGCCGATGGCGACAACAACCAGATCGGCCGCATCGGCGGCGGGCTGATCGACATCGTGGTCGCTGGCAGCGGCGGCGGTGGCTCGCTGAGCCGCCCCCAGCTCACAAGCATTCCGGCGGTTGAGGCCAACCTGGCCTATCCCAGCAGCATCGCCTTTGGCGGCGACGGCAGTCTCTATGTCACCAGCAGCTATAACAACCAGGTGCTGCGCATCACGCCGAGCGGCAGCGTCACGGTGGTGGCCGGCAACGGCAGCTATGGCAGCGCGGGCGATGGCGGGCCAGCTGTTGATGCCACGCTGAGCAACCCACAGGGGCTGGCGCTTAGCCCCGACGGCAGCTTCTACATCGCCGACACGGACAGCAATCGCATCCGCTTTGTCGGACGCAACGGCATCATCAGCACCGTCGTTGGCAGCAGCTACGGCTACAGCGGCGATGGCGGCCCAGCCAGCGCAGCGCAGATCTCCTACCCGCGCGGCCTGCTGCTCACCGATCAGGGCGCGCTGATCTTCGCCGACAGCGACAATCGCCGCGTGCGCCGCATCGCCGCGCCGACGCTGCGCATCAGCGGCGTGGTGCGCACACCGGAGGCGACGCCGGTCAATGCTGCACGGGTCACCGCCAGCAGCGCCGCATTCAGCACCGTGCTGCAGGACCGCACCGACGCCGCTGGATTCTACGAGCTGCTGGCGATCAACCCGCTCAGCAGCGCCGTTAGCACCACCATCGAGCTGACCGCGCTCTCGCGCGGCGTCACCAGCACCACAGCCATCAGCGTCGTGCTTCAGCCCGGCGTGTTCCAAGACTTCAGCGTGCCGCTGACGCTCGCTGTCCAGCCGCTGACCACCACCCACGTCAGCTACAGCGGGCCGGTCGTCGCCATCCCCGACTCAAACGCGAGCGGTGCCGACGCAACCATTGAGGTCAGCGGGCTAAGCGGCACCATCGGCGATATCGAGTTCAGCATCGACGGCAGCGACTGCAACACCAACACTGGCTCGACCAGCGTGGGCCTCGACCACACCTACGACGGCGACCTGACGCTGACGCTGATCTCGCCTGCTGGCACGCATGTCACGCTCAGCGCCAACCGCGGCGGCGGCGGCAATAACTTCTGCCAGACCGTCTTCGACGACCAGGCCGAGCAGTTGATCAGCAGCGGCAGCGCGCCGTTCACCGGCCTCTTCCAGCCGGACTCGCCGCTCGAGGCCCTCAATGGCGAGGATCCGAATGGCACCTGGACCTTCCACGTCGTTGATGGAGCCGGCGCAGATATTGGCTCAATTCGCGCCTTCAGCATCCATATTTCAACACCGATCCAACAGCCGTAGTTCAGACCAGCCGGGGCAGCGTTGCTGTGGCGCTGCCCCGGCCATTTGTGTGAGCACCATAGCGTGACTTTGATTGTTGATTGAGCAGGTGATGGCAACATCCCTCATCCGTTAGCGGAGTACCCAATGGCACCAGCGATGCGCCTCTGGCTGAAGCGCCTAAGCTTCATCATGTTGTTTTTTTCCTTCGGTGCGTTTGTGCCCCACGCCAGCGCCTTTGAAACACACGATACACCCTTGCCCGAGGGCATGTATCGCTACCTTGGCCCGCTGTCCGGGTCACTGGCATGGGTCACAGGCACGGACTCGTCAACCTGTCAGGTTGTGTACACAGCCAAAAATGCTGGGCGCGAGTTCTCCATCCCCAACACCTTGGCCGAGTTCCACGATAAGGTGATGTTCTGGCCGTATGCGCACCATTCGCCAGAGGGCGCAAAAGTACAAATTTTCAAAAGCCTCACCGATAGCAACTTATATGTCGTCGCCATCGCTGGCAGCGAAGGCATGTTCAATCGCTCCACGCTGAACAACCTGGAGGAGAACATCTTCTCCAAGCCAGGCATCTTCTCTGCGTACACCAACTTGGTCAGCCGCAGTCTGCTTGACGCCGTCATTCAGCAGTACATCCCCCCCAACTCCGAGATCATCCTGACCGGCCACAGCCAGGGCGGTAACGTCGCCCAAAACATCGGCCAGGCGATCATCCAAGGCGGCACGCTCCACGATGTGTTTGCGCTGCAGAATATCCACGTGCGGGCGATTATCACCGCTGGCGCGCACATCACCAAGTGGTCCGCCGACCAGGGCGGCAATCCGAAGTTCGTCTTTGGCTCCTACGCCTACCAAGACATCGTCCCGCTGCTCGGCCTCGACACCGGCGAGGTGATCCAGTACCTGATGTTCCGCGGCGTGTACAACTTTGCCGCCCGCAGCATGAGCGCGTTCTTCCGCGCGCTGATCACGCGCATCGCCTCGGTGCTGATGTGGCGCTATATGCCCTTCCTATTCGGCGGGTTTATGTTCCAGTACATGCCGTTCATGGGCTTTGGCGCTGGCGCGTTCCTCTTTAGCGCCTACAATGCGATTATGATGCTGATGGCGAATCAGCTGCTGATCACGCTGATGGACCTCGCATTTAGCATTGTCCTGCCGCTCATCCGCCACTTCGCCATCGCTAAGGAGCGTAACTCCGTCACCTTCTGGGACTTAGATCGGGCTGGTTTTTTTGATCACCACACCTCCTCCTACCCTGACCCGGCCGTGCCCGAGATGGGCGGCACAGCCATACCCTACAGCGGGCTGACGTCGTTCCGCTATCTCGGCGGCTACGGCTCCGACTGCGGCCCCGCTGGCGGGAAGAACGCTGCTGATCCGCCGCTGCTCGGCGATGGCATCCCCGACGATGAGTGGGCCGACGCCAGCGGCTGCTTCACCAACCTTAATCACGCCACTGGCCGCCCTGGCTGCCCAGCGCCGCCACCGCCCGCGCCCGTGCCGCCGCCCCAGGGCAGCCCCGATGACTATGAGGCACCCTGGACGTTCGACACCAACGATCTGAGCATCACCGCTAACACGCCGATTGTGCAGGAGCTTGTCGGCGACTCAGGGCTGCAGGAAGGCTCGCCAGCCTGGTTCAATCAGCTCGAGCAGGGCCTTGAGGCGCGCATGGATCTGGCCCAGGCCAACGGCCAAACCGAGGCGTATCAGTACTACGAGATGCTCAATAATCTCGTCCAGATTCGCAACACGCCGCCGCTCACATCCACCACCGAGTGGACACCAGCCGAGCAGACGCTCTACGCCGATATGGAGCAGCGGCGCTCCGAGCTGCTCGAGCAGCGCGACTTTGAGCTTACGCTGGGCACCCTCAACGGCCAGCCAGCCAGCGCCGCCGATATCGATGCCTACTGGCAGGCCCAAATCGCCGCTGATCCGCTGGTGGCAGAGTGGAATGCAACGCCAGCCGGGCAGCAGCTCAGCGCGGCGACTGCTCCGCTTCAAGCAGCCAACGAGCAGTTCACCACCTTGCTTGAGCAGAGCAACCCGACCGCGATCACGCGCCAGGTCAGCCAGCTCGAGCACCAGATCAAAGCCACCGGCCTTGGCCTGCTCAAGGGCGGCCTCGATCACTGGGCCTTCTCCTCGATGTCCTACTCCGGCGTCCAGCCACAGATGATCGACCCCACCAAGGTCGCGCCCGCAGAAGCGCCAGCGGTGCTCGTCGTGCCCTCCGGCGGCCTGGAGGCGTATAAGAACTACCCGCCGCTGCGCCAGTGGCTCGATAGCTACGCCGCTGGCGGCGGCACGCTGATCGTGCTGTCGCAGCCGCGCGGCGCAAACTGGGAGTGGCTGCCCGGCGGCCAGGTGCGCGGCCTCGGCTACGAGGAAGATATCTTCTGCCGCGATGAGTCCGTCGATGTGATCAGCCCCTCGCCGTTCTTGGCCGGTCTGCTCTCGGTGCGCCCGAGCCTCCAGCTCGACGGCTCGTTCACCCAGTACCCGCCGGAGACCAAGGTGCTGCTGCGCCGCCGCACCGGCAACGTCATGCCCGCGATGATCGAGTATCCCTACGGCACTGGCCGCGTCATCGCCACCAGCCTCTTCCCCGACTTCGCGCTGATCAACGGCTCACAGTCCACCGAGGACTTGAACTTTGCCCGCTCGTTCTTCCTCGAGGCGTGGAAAGAGGCCACCGGCGCTCAAGTCGGCGCACGCCTGATGTTCGATGCCCCGGCCCAGATTCCGGTCACCGTCACCAACACTGGCCGCACGGCGCTGCGCTCGGCCCAGGTCACCTCCGACATCGCCGCCGGCACCTCGCCCGATATGTGGCGCTACCGCGTGCACTACGACGACAGCGATGTGTTCAACTCGCGCATTCGCTCCACCAGTGTCCTGCTCGCACCGCCGCTGCAGCCCAACGAGACTCGCGTCGTCACCGCGTCGTTCGACACAACGCCCGCCCCCGGCTACCACCGCATCGGCGTCAATGGCAAGCCCGCCGATCTGGTCTTCATCGACGCTGGCACGTCGTTTGTGCTGCCCGCCCAGATGCGCCTGTCCACCGATCAGGCCACCTACTGGACCGACGATGTTGTGCAGATCACAGCCGTCTTCTCTTCAACGCCGGTGCTCACCCAGACCCGCGATCTGGCGCTGCGCGTGCTCGGCAACTATCTGCCCTCCACGCCAGTCACCCTCGTCCCCGGCCAGGTCGTCACCAAGACGCTCTATCTGCCAGCCACCGAGGAGATCATCGGGCGGCCGCTGCGCTTCCGCCTGGTCAATCCCGACACCAACCGCCGCGTAATCGACGGGCTGCTGCCGCTGAATATCGCCCTGCGGCCCACGCCGGTGCGCCTGCGCCCAGCAACGCCAGAGGGCGTGATCTGGCCCGGCGACGCCGTGACGCTGCCGGTGCGGCTCCAGCCCACCAACCTGATGACGCAGACGATTGATGTGCGCGTCGAGAGCACGCCCGCCGTCTTTGCGCCCCAAATGGTGCAGATCGGCCCCGGCAGCCCGCTGACGATCACCGTCAACTTTACCGCGCCGACCAGCCTGCTCACCGCGCCGCTCCAGCTCACCGCCTACGCCGGCAGCAGCGACACGCTCTACACCCGCTCGCGCGCCTGGCTGCCGATGGAGCCGCTGGAGCCGCAGCTCGATATCGCGATTGTGCCGCCGCTCTCCAGCACCGCCCTGCCGCTCAGCGTGCGCAACCTCGGCGGCGCTGCCAGCCCCTACAGCACCACGGTCGAGCTGCTCGACGGCGCTGAGCGCCTGATCGCCACCAGCACCATGACCGGCACGCTCGACCGCGCCGCTATCACCAGCCACGCGCCGGATAGCGACGGCTACACGCTCGACCTGCCCGGCACGCAGCAGCCCGGCCCGCGCTACAGCCTGCGCTACACCATCGACGGCGCGGACGGTAACAGCTGGCATGGCCGCCTGCCGCTCCAGCTCCCTGGCGTCACGGCCACGCTCCAAACCGACACCGAGCGCCCGACCTACCTCGTCAACCAGACGATCACCACCACCACGTCGATCTCCGCCTCGGCGGCGCTGGTCGATGGCTGGCTGCGCCTCCAGGTGCTGCGCGTCAGCAATAAAAATTTGTTGGATGTGTACACCTTGGTTGGCAGCGCTGGTGCCCAAGGCTCCGGCGATGGCGTTGGCCCGGCCGCACGCTTCTACTGGCCCTACGGTGCCACGATCAGCGCCGATGGCCACTTTGCGCTCGTCGCCGACACCTACAACCACACCATTCGCTATATCGACATCGACACCAGCGCCGTCTCAACGCTGGCTGGCAGCGCTGGCGCTGCTGGCTCCGGCGATGGCGTCGGCTCTGCTGCGCGCTTCAATCGACCGCGCGGCCTAGCCCTCAGCGCCGATGGCTCCTTCGCCCTCGTCGCCGACACCAATAACCACACCATCCGCCGCATCGACCTGGCCAGCGCCACGGTCAGCACCATCGCAGGCAGCCCTGGCGTGTCCGGCTCCAGCGATGGCGCTGGTGCAAGCGCGCGCTTCAACTTCCCGTATGATGTGGCGATCAGCAGCGATGGCAGCTTCGCTGTCGTCGCCGACACCAGCAACCACACGATTCGCCGCATCGACCTCGCCACCAACCAGGTGACCACCTTGGCAGGCTTGGCCGGACAGACTGGCGCAACCAACGGCGCTGGCTCGATCGCGCGCTTCTACAGCCCGCAGGGCATCACGCTGAGCAGCGATGGCTCCTTCGCCCTCGTCGCCGATACGATCAACGCCACCGTGCGCCGCGTGACGATCTCGACCGGCTATGTGATTACGCTGGCCGGCCGCGCCCGCGACTATGGCAGCGTCGATGGCACTGGCAACACCGCACGCTTCTCGTCGCCGCAGGGCGTCACGCTCACCGCGAACGACCAGATCGCCTACGTCGCCGATACGACCAACCACTCCATCCGCCGCATCGACGTGCCGACCCGCCGCGTGACGACCTCCGCCGGCAGCTCGGGCAACTTTGGCTCCGCCGATGGCACCGGCCCCGATGCTCGCTTCCAGCGCCCGCGCGACGTTGACGTCAGCGCCGACGGCACGCTCGCCATCGTGGTCGATAGCGACAACGACACCATCCGCAGCATGAGTTTCGCCACCCTGCTGCGCGAAAACTGGTTCCCCATCACCGCTACGCAGCAGCTGCTGAACTATCCGCTGATCGATCCGAGCCTGTCCAGCGATCCACGCGCCCGTGGCCCGCTGCTGCTGCGCGGCACGCTGTTCGGCGCTCAGCCCGACGATGTCTTCCCCGATCAGCGCCAGGTGCTCGCCTGGGATCAGTCTGGCTTCGTCATCAACAGCGGCGCGTTCTCGGTTACGCTCGCCGCCGATCAAGACTATGTGCGCGTCGATCAGCCTGGCAGCCGCGATGATGCTACCGCCCGCGTGCGCCTGCGCGGCTCGGTGCGTAACACCACGCCAGACACCGGCATCACGCTCAGCGTCAGCGACAACGGCGCGTCGCTGCCAGCGATCAGCTTCCCTGATCTTGCGCCAGGCGCTGTGGCCGACTTTAGCTTTGTCGTGCAGCCTGCCAGCGCTGGCGAGCACCAGATCAGCGTCAGCAGCAGCACCGACACGGCCAGCGTTACCGTCACCGCCATTGCGCCAATGCTCACCGCTGGGCCTGCGCAGGCGGTCGATCCTGTGGCCGAGCCAGGCGCATGGGCCACGCTAACGGTGCCGGTCTCCAACACCAGCGTCGTTCCGGCCTACGTCGATGTGAGCATCCCTGGCGTCATCACGCAGGAGCTTGATCTAGCGGCGAACAGCGCTGCTATCGTCACGCTGCAAGCGCCCATCCCCGCCGCTGCGCCGAACGGCGATTACACCATCCCGGTCAGCATCTCCGGCGATCTCAATCGCCTGCTCAACGTCACGCTGAGCATCACCGGTGCGCAGGCTCCCGCCCCGCCAGAGGGCGACATCGAGGCGGACGTAACCATCCGCAACGTGATCGTCACGCCGCAGCCAGCGGTCTGTGGCACGAGCTTCCAGGTGCAGGTCGGCGTCCAATCGACCGGGCCTGGCGCGCAGGTGCTCCAGGTCGCCGGGCTGGAGAGCATGATCCAGCGCCCATTGGTCTTCACTGAGACTGGCTGGCTCACATCAACGCTCGCCTTCAGCGTTCCGGCCACGTTGCCCGCTGGTGAGTTCAATCTGATCGTCACCGCTGGCGACGACGCGGTAACGCAGCCGATCAGCGTGCAGTGCTGGTCCGCCGGACTAGAGCTAACCGTGCCAAGCGCCAGCATCCCGCACGCCGACCAGTTCGACGCCACCGTGATCGTCACCGAAACCTCGGGCCTCGCTGCGCCAGCGGTGCTCAGCGTGCGCTACGGCGAGGAGACGATCACCCAAACGGTGCAGCTGCTGCCGCACGCAACGCTCGTCACCACCGTGCCGCTCACGGCCAACATCGGGGCTGGCCGCGTCACCGCCTTCCTCAGCGCCGACAATCAGGCGACCGAGGACCCGGCCTACCAGCCGATCATCGACAGCCGCCCGGTCAATGTCCATCTCGGTGATGCCTATGTCGAGCTAACGCCGCTGCACGCTGTCGCCGGTATGACCGTCACCGGCCAGCTCGTCATCACTGGCCCGATCACCTCAGCCGAGCTGTGGCTGCCCAACAGCCTCGGCGGCTACACGCTCTATTCAGCGCACCACTACACGATGCCGTTGGAAGACGCGGCCTTCATCGACCTGGACGACACACCTACCGGCAGCTGGTCGTTTGACATTCCGCTGCCTGAGGACACGCCACGCGGCCGCTATGTGCTCGATCTCTTCGTCAATGGCGAGTGGCGGCCGGTGCCGTTCGATATCGAGGGGCCGCAGGCCACCATCGCTGAGATCAGCGTCAGCGACGCCGGGGCCTGTACGCCCAGCGTCACGGTGCAGATGGACATCGAGAGCCACACCTCGGTGGTGGTCTCGCCAACCGCAACGCTCAATGGCCAGCTGGCCACCGTGCTCAACAGCACGCCCATCCAGCTGCACCCTGGCCATCAAAACGTCACGCTCCAGCTCCAGCTGCCGGAAAACCAGCTCGGCAGCGGCGAGCTACAGGTATTCCTGAAGTCGCTACGCGGTGTGCAGCTTGGCAGCACCATCACCTATGTGCAGCGCGGCAGCGTCGATCTGGTTCGGGCCGAGATTATCGGCACCAGCCGCAGCGCACCGCTCAGCACGCGCCTCGCGCTGTACGGCAATGGCCCAGCGCTGATCACCATCACGCCTGATGTTGGCAGCGCCTACACCTCCACCGTCGATCTCAACGGCTACACCACGCTGAATGTGCCGCTCACGCTCGCGCCCACAGCGCGCACGGTGACCGTCAGCGTCAGCGATGGCGCTGGCTGCGCCGAGATCCAGACGCTGGTCGTCGATCTGTTCGTCGCCGACATGACGCCGCCGTCGATCACGCTGGCCGCGCCAACGCCAGCGCTACCCAGCACAAGCACCCGCGTCGATGTGCTGCTGCAGGGCACCGCCACCGATAGCGACAACGCCATCTGCGGCGTGGATATCAACGGCATTGTCACACCCTACAACCCGGCCGATCAGACCTACAGCACGACGCTAAGCCTCGCGCCTGGCTCCTACGACTTCACGGCCCAGGCCCGCGACTGCGCCGGCAATCGCAGCACCACAACCCGCCGCGTCGTGGTCAATCGCAGCTACCCGCAGGCGCGCTTCGAGCCTGCGACAGCCAGCAGTTCCGAGAGCACACAGCCGCTCACCGTGGCGGTCACGCTCGACATGCCTTCATCGGTCACGGCCACGCTGACCTACGCCAGCGTCGGCGGCACAGCCACGCCTGGAGCCGACTACCAGCCGCTCAACGGCACGCTCACCTTCGCACCCTTCCAGCGCACGGCGGTGATCACCGTCACCACCATCGACGACGCGCTTGACGAGGCGAGCGAGGATATTCGCATCCAGCTCAGCAATCCGATCAGCGCCACCATCGGCACGCCGAGCATGGCCACCATCACGCTGCTGGACGACGATCCAGCGCCAGCGCTCGGCTTCATCACCAGCACCGTCAGCGTCGATCCGCGCTCCAGCGTTGCGCTTGTCACAGTCGAGCTGGCCGCCACATCTGGCCAGACAGTCACTGTGGCCTACGCCACCAGCGACGGCAGCGCCAGCGCTGGTGTGGACTACACGCAGACCAGCGGCACGCTCACCTTCGCGCCGGGCATGCGCCAGCGCAGCATCCAGGTGCCGCTGCTGCCACAGGCCCAGGGCGGCCGATCGTTCAGCGTGCACCTGAGCAGCCCGCTCAATGCCACGCTCGCCCGCGATACCGTTATCGTGGCGCTCGATCCCGACGCGCCACAGCGAGGGCTGATGTTCTTCCCGTTCGTGGCCCAAAATACACGCTAGCCGCCCATAACCCACCACCCTCAGCCGACAGCAGCACCTGGATCAGGTTTTGATCCAGGTGCTGCTCTTTTTGCGCCATCCGTCAGCAGTGCGCGCTGGCATATCAAGCTATGGTATAGTAGCGCTGCACCAACCGGCACACGCGCCGATTGGTGTTTTGTATGGCTGAACGTCAGCCGACGCAGTCAGCAACATTCGCGGATGGACTGCGTACTGTCTGTGCGCTTCACGTTCGATGTTGAGTTTCTTTTTAGAGAGAGGGTTCTATGTCAAAGCGTATCGTCCTCGCTGTGTTCATCCTCATGCTGTGCTCGGGTCTGCTTATGCAGCCGACAGACGGGCAGGCTGCTACCTCAGCTATCCGTTCCTCTTATCGTTCAGCATCAGCACACGCCAAGCTGCCGCTGAAATCAAGCTCAGCCAACCGCAGCCTCAATGATTGCGCATCAGCCTGGACAACCATCGCCAACAAAACGTTTGGCTACGGCCAGGAAGGCGTCAATGATCTCATCTACCGCGGCCCCAGCGCTGCATGGGCTGTCGGTGTATACAGTCTAGGCAGTCCCAACAACAGCCCGCTTGTGCTGCACTGGGACGGCGACGTTTGGCACCAGGACACGTCAATCACGAGCACTGGTCGCCTCAACGCACTCGCCGACATCGACGGTACACTGTGGACCATCGGCAAAACCGATGCTGGTCTACCGCTCATTCTTGAACAAACAAGCCCGAACAGCTGGCTTCAGCACACACTGCCCATCACCTACAACACCATGACTGTGCGCGATATCGCCGGCACCGCCAGCAACGATATCTGGCTTGTAGGTGACGAAGATGGCGGCGCGGCATTCGTGCTGCACTGGAACGGCCTGGCCTGGAGCGAAGTAAGCCTGCCAGCCGCCGGTGGCGATCTGTTTCACCTCAACACGGTGCAAGCCGCAAACAGCACCGAGGTCTGGATCGGCGGCAGCTACCTTAATGCAAGCCGCTCATTCTCATTCCCGGCTATTTTCCACTTGAGCGGCGGCACATGGACGGTCACCGCTACAAACGATGGTGCTATCAACGGCGAGATCACCGATATCGCCGTCAATGGCTCCGAGCGCTGGGCTGTCGGCACACCCCAAGGACAAACGCCAATCGTGCTACGCTGGAATAGCACAGAGTGGGAGTATGATCTTAGCACGCCAGCGTACAGCGGCGGCCTGGCATCCTACACCCGCGTTAAAGTATTTGGCCCGGATCAGGTTTGGATCGCTGGCTATACGCCCTTCCAGAGCGTCGCCAATCGCTGGGATGGCACAAACTGGATCGCTACCGAGCCTGCAACATTTGTCAACGCCATGGATGGGCTGTCAGCCAATGATATGTTGATCGGCGGTAACGGCACCATACTTCAGCGCCATGCTGCAGTCGTTGAGTTTACAGCCGCAGAGGTTACGGCAGAGGAGGAGCACGGGAGTGTCACGCTCACGCTTCAGCTCAATAACCCAGCGCTGATCACCACGACTGTCAGCATCTCTACCAGCGATGGCTCGGCGTTCGCTGGCGTCGACTACATCGCCACCGCAACACAGCTCAGCATTGCGCCCTGCACCGCAGCACAGACAGTCGCCATTCCGCTCATTGATGATCAAGCCCACACTGGCACACGCAGCTTCACGGTGCAGATCAGCGCCACCGCTGGACTACAGCTGGGCACGCGGGCATCTGCAACTGTCACCATCGTCGATCCGTTCGATCTGCCAAGCACCCAGCTGGTGTTCTTGCCAACTGTCGGCTCAGCCAATGGCAATGGCCAATCTGCGCCCCTTGCCTACGCCAACGTGGCAGGAGGATCGCCACAGGCAACCATTTTTGTCTTTGATCCACTCCAGCAGGTATCAACACCGATCAACACCTATACCAGCCAATCAGGTGTAAGCACAATCCTCGGTGACTGGTCGCCAAACAGCCAGCAGATTGTGTTCTCACGGCTTACGCCAAGCACGCAGATACCAGGCAGTCTATACCAGCTCTTTAGGATTAATCGTGATGGCAGTGGGCTGCAGCAACTCACTGATTCACAGCTAACCTCCTACAACCACGCACGCTGGATGCCCAACACCAACCAAATCATCGCCGATGCTCGCACCGTTGACCCCGCCACCTTCCAGACGACAAACTACAGCTTGGTTATCCACACCCTTAACACGGCGGCCCTGCAAACTATCTACACGTTCGAAGCAGATGTCAAAGACGTAGCCGACATGGATATCTCGCCCGACGGCACCAAGGTCGTATTGTCGCTCGTCAAGCAGAATCAGATCTACAGTGACTTGTACATCTTCGACCTGTCATCGCAACAGCTTACCCCACTCACACTCACGCCAGCAGTGGAAGAAAAACAGCCTACCTGGTCGCCAGATGGACAAACTATCGCCTACAACGCAGGCCAGATCTATCTTATTGATAGCAATGGACAAAACACACGCCTGCTCAATCAGAACTTTAACACCAGCGGCGCGCTAGCGTGGTCTCCCGACGCACAAGCGATCGCGACAGCGAATGGTTCGTCGATTAACCTGCACACTGTCGGCAGCAACAAACAGCCGATCAACTGGGATGTTCAGCAGCCCAATATCCTATCACTGATCTGGGCATCACGCTAAAGTCAACCAAACCATATCGATACCACAGCCGCCGTGTTCGATCAATGCTATCGAGCGCGGCGGCTGGCTCTGGATCGTATCTTGCTCGTCAGCCGCTAGATTAAGCTAGGAGGTTCGAATGCACGAGTGGGATATTTGGTACCCGAAGGCCGCCGCCACCGGCCTGCCCGTCGCTCGCGGGCAGCTTGACCCAACCGACACCCTGCTGCTCCACGCCGCACCGCCTGTGCTCACTGTGACTGTGCGCGATGCCGACCAGCAGGTGCTCGCCCGGGGCCAAGACCTCGCGGCCACCGCCGACACGCCGATCACCCGCCTCACCCGCCGCGCCGGTACGATTGAGCGCACAGATATCTGGCCAACAGATGCCGACCTCGGCAGCCTGATCATCTTGCCAGGCGGCGAGGTCGGCACATTAATCTCGTGGTGGCACGCCGACGACCACTCCGAGTGGCGCTGGCAGATCGAGCTATACAACCACCGCTAGACTGCAATCGGTTGGTCTATGCATTCTCCAGCAGCGACACTATCGGCTTTCTGCACCATGGCAACGGCGGATGTTGATTATCCGGGCGTGCTCGCATCAGTAACGATCACTGTCATCTCGTACTTGCCTGCCGCACACGCCAGATGGCGCGCTGCTTACATCCATTGTTGGGGCGGACGGCGTGACGGTGCGCACACGACCAAGCGCACGCAGTCGGCACACAAAACAGCGAGATGGCAATGAGCCATCTCGCTGCAAGCAGACGTCAGAATGCAGGTTGGGAGCGCTACTTCAAGATCAGCGGCAGCCGCAGCTTCGGATAGCTAAACCCAGCCTCCAGCGTGATCTGCGGCGAGGTGAGCACATCCTCGGTGTAGTTGCCTGCGCCATCGAGAAAGTGTACATGGACAAAGCGCGGGCCAGCCTGGCGCATCTGCGCGTTCAGCAGATTCACCAGCGCCACCCCTTTGATCGTCTTTGTGCCTGGCGTCAGCTCACGAATATCGCCATACTGCTCAAACTGCGCCGGCGTCGGCGGTGTCGCCGAGTTGGAGGCTAGCACCCATGCACCCCAGTAGCCAGCGTTTGGCTGCCCCACAAAGTCGCTGTAGCTCTCATCAGTGACGCTCACGCTAAACACGATATCAATCAGCGCGATGTTGGTGCTCGTGCCAGAGCTCGAGGTGATCACGCCTCCCTGCGCCAGCACAGGCGGATCATCATCGTAGAACAGCGTGGTGGTGATCGTCTTGACGTTGTTCAGCTGATCGGTGATCACGGCCGTTGGCGTAAGCCGCTGCTCATTAAAGCCCACACCGCTGCTATCAGCGTTCTCATCGAAGGGGCGTAGCGGCACATAGCCCGACGTTGGATAGCTCGCTGCCGTGGCTCCGTAGCCCTCGACGCTGTGCGACTTCGTGCCGGAGCAGCTGCTGCCTTCCTGACCAATGCTATAGAAAATTGTGGAGAAGCGTGTGAACGCTGGATTGCCTGCTGCCGGCGCATTCGGCTGGCTGGCGTTGTTCAGCTGAGCGCTAGCCGGGCGGCTGAGCTGCTCAAGCGAGCGCAGCGTTGCCGAAGCCTGCACCGCTCGATCCACCGCAGCGGTCACCGTCTTAACCGCCGAGGTCTTGCTCGTCGCAGTGCTTTGCAGCTGGATATAGACGGTATACGCACAGATATTCGGCGTGTTCGGCACCGTCAAGTTGAACGATGTCGCAAAGGCCACCCATGGAATGGCGGTGTTCGCTGCTGTAAATGGCGTCAGACTGTAGCGCATCTGGTCGGGGTCGCCAACCACATCGCTGATCTGCACGGTGATATTGGGGTTTGTGGTTGGCGTTGTGTTCGGCGTAGAGGCTGTGAAGTCAACTGGCGGCGGCGGCGGGGTACAGAGGTCGCTGGTTGTCGGCCCGGTCTGGCTAAAGAAGATGCGGAAGACGTTGCCTGCCGACGAGTCATGCCACATCGCGTGGTAGTTCTCACACGAGGCGGCCAGCGCCACTTCATAGCTGAAGCCGGATGCCTGGTACACTGGCGCGGCGGTGCTCCAGGTTGCAGCATCTGGCGCATAGGCGTACCAAATATCGCCATTGCCATCCTGCGCCTGGAACACATCCTCCCACACCAGCATCAGGCTGTTGTCCTGCGCCCGCGCAAGTTTTGGTCGGTTGCTCTGCGGGTCGGTGCCGTTGCTGCGCTGCACTGGCTGGCTCCAGTTTAGGCCATTGTCCGTCGAAACACTGTAGTAGATCTCGGTGTTGGTGCCTTGATCTTGGGTCACACCTTGCCAGGCTGCATAGACGACCGCGCCATTGGTCGCGATCGTCGGAAAGTTTGCGCCGGTGGTGCCGCGCACCTGCGCTGCAGTCCAGTCGCCCGCGCCAACCTTGCGCATTGAGTAGACCCACTTGCCATACTCGCCGCTGCCCAAAATCTGGCCCATGAACATCACATGCAGCGTAACGACGTTATCAACAAAGGTTGAGTTAATCGTTGGAAAGCTGTTGTAGGAGTTGTTCTGCTGGCGCTCGGCTATTTTTGCTGGCGCGCTCCAGCCACTGCCAGCGTTCGTCGTATAGAAGATCGCAAGCAGCGAGTCGGTCGTGGAGCCAATATAGGCGCTAAAGACCACATGCAGATGCCCGAGCGCGTCGATGTGCAGCTGTGGCACAAACCCAGGCAGCGTATCCGAGATATTCTGCGGTGTTGACCACGTCGTGCCGCCGTCAAGCGAGAACGTGTGGTAGATGCGCGTATCAAGCAGCGGGCCAGTTGTTGACCCAGCATAGATCACATCAACGCGCGTTTGGCTCCCAACCGTCGAGACGGCAATCGCCGAGCGTTGGAACTTGATCGCGCTGCCTGAGATAACCACCGGCGGGGCAAACGAGCCGCTGCGGTTGTTCGAGTACTTCAGCGAGTAGTTCTGCTGCAGATCGGTCGATGTCTCTTCGAAGATCATATGTACCACACCGCTGGAGTCGACAGCAAGCTCGGGAAAAATCGAGGCTCGCTCAACGGTTGTAATTGGTGTTGCGCTTGACCATGCCCCAGCAGCGGCCTTGGCAGGCGCAGCCGCGTATGTCCCCGCAGACAGCGTGACACCCAAGACAGTAGTAAGCACGAGCAAATAGGCGATGACGCGCTGCGTCTGTTTCATGGTATCCTCCCAAGCAAGGCCGCTACTGCTGCGCCACGGTGAAGTTGTCGAAAAGCACGGTGCCGGTGTTGATCGCATAGAGGCCCGCTTGGCCACCACTCGTCAACACATCGTCTTTGGTCTCGATCACCACCTTGCCATCAACTGAGCAGATGATCGTCGTACCTTGACGCTCAACCCGTAGCTCCTGCCACTGGTTGTAGGCAAACCCTGCGCCATCTTGGTGGTCTACCAAGAGCGCATACTCGCCGGTCTGCGCATCGTAGCGCTGCAGGGTGTACCGGTGCGGGTTGGCGCTAGCGCCAGCAAACACCTGGAATAGATAGTGGCCGCCATCGGAGCTTTCAAACACCAGCCCGGTTACAAAACCATTCTGCGGATAGGCCTGCACCGCCACCACATAGCTCCCCTTCAAGATCGTCGGCGCAAGATACAGCTCTTGATCCAGCGAGGTGCCCGCTGCACCGGCGTTCGCCACCAGCTTGCTGGCGCGCACATCCCAGTTGATGCGATACTCGGGGATAATATTCCGGTTGCGGTAGCTCCACGCGTCCGGCTGTGTATCAAAGCGCTCTTGCAGCAGCACCGTGCCTTTATCAACCGTGATCTCCGGCGCAGCGCTCACTTGGTCAATCGCCTGCGCTGCTGGAGGTGGTGGAGCTGTGCTGGTGCGCTGAGCCGCGGTCAGGCCAACCATGCCGATGATTACCATCAGCGCGATTGCCGTCGCTGTACTCAGCATAAAGGATCGGGATTTGTTCATGGTTGTACCTAGTCCTTTCAATATCTAGCCGAACGAGCGCCAATCCCCCCCAATCCCAACAGATGCTGGCTAACCCAGCCCAGACCCTTCACAACCATCAAGTGCCGCGTTGATCGCGCCACCGATCATGCCATACAGCGTCCTCCATGACCCAGGAGCCTTAATAATTAATCTAGTGTTTATGACCAAAAGTATACTATGCTCGCGCCCGCTTGTGTGCCACTGCTCCCGCCCTCTGTGCAGTACTACACGTTCAGGCAGCATCCTTTGCAGCAGTAAAATCGAGCCTGATAACCCTAGCGAAGCAGGTGCGCTGTTTTTCACAGACAGCAATGGTAGTGAGATACGGAGTGCGGTTATGACTAGTACAGCCTCAAAAACAGGACCAAAGTCTGGCGACTACCCTAAGCTGGCCGCTACAATACGCAGCAACCAGTCGCGTCATGCTGCGCCAGAGCGTGGCGCATCCCTGCGATACCTGCTGCTGTAGATCTGCCAAAAGCGAGGTTGTAGCACGTGTAGTAGCCCCCGAAGTGCCGCCATGGCGTGTTCGAATCCACCATGACCTGAGATCGCTACCTCCGGCAGCGTTGGAGCGATTATACCACTCTGTTGCCCGCGCGCTACCACCCTAGAGTGTCGCGCCGCTTCTATTCCAATATCATCCAATCTAGCCCCACCCTGTACCGATCAAGAGACCAGACGAATCATAGTTAGTGCTACGTTGAATCTAACATGTAGCTCCTACCTTGTGGCAGATTGAGTGGATTTGGGAGTAAGAAGCAGATGACTCACCGACTACTCCACATCGGGCCTGGAGAATCCGCTGAGCCATCTGCTGATTGTGCTCTTTGGTCTGTGTTGGCTGTGCGTTCCACGCACGCCGCGCTATCTTGGGCTGTTGGGCAGCATCGCCACACTGGGCATGCTCAATCGCCTTGATACGGCGCTCGTCTACGCACCGGCCTTAGCCTGGTTCTTTTGGCAAACACGCTCATGGCGTGCATTGATGTGGCTCGGCCTCAGCTGTTTGCCGCTCGTCATGTGGGAGGCATTTTCACAGCTTTACTATGGTCTCCTTGTACCAAACACCGCTTTAGTGAAGCTGTATCCCTTTCAAACGCGCAGCACTATGCTGCTCCAAGGTGCCCGCTACCTGCTCTACACAGTCAATAATGATCCTATCACTCTATGGGTGATCGTCGTCGGCGGCACACTGCCAATGGATCCAGCGCCAGCAGCGCCTGCTTCCGCTCGCGCTTGGCATCTGGCTCTATGTCGGCTATGTGATCTGGATCGGCGGGGATTTCATGGGCGGGCGGTTTTTCTCGCTGCCGTTTGTGCTGGCGATCTTTATTCTGCTCGAAAGTCCGGTGAGGCTGCCAAGCGTTGCTTGGTTGACACTGATTGTGCTCATCTTTATGCTCACAGCTCCGTTCCACGCATTTCCGCTGACCAGCAACGCAGACTACAGCGGCACTCCTGTGACGCTTATTGGCGATGAGCGCAGCCACTATTATCCATTCACCGACCTGCTCAACGTTCTTAAAAACCCCGAGCTGCCCACTGGTCGCCATCGTCAAGCAGGTGCCCTCAGCCGCGAGGTGCAGCAAGTTGAGGTCGAGGGCGCAATTGGTATTACTGGCTTCTATGCTGGCCCACATGTGTACATCGTCGATGAGTTTGGCCTCACCGACACCCTATTGGCACACCTCCCGCCGCTCTATGGGACGATTTGGCGGCCTGGGCATATGCGGCACGCCATTCCCAATGGGTACCTCGCCACACTGCGTAGTGGCAGCAACCAACTCGATGATCCTAATCTACGCGAGTACTATCAGCAGCTCAAATTAATCATCAGTGGCCCGCTCTGGTCACATGCACGCTTGAGCAGCATTTGGCACATGCTCATGGGCGATTACGACCATCTTATTGATAAAGATCACTACCGCCACTACTATATTCGCTCAATGGACTACGCCCAAATCCACACACAAGCAAATCCGTTTACCATTCCTAGTGGGATCAATGTTGACTTTCCCACGCCGCAAACAGCTCCGCGCCTTGTCGCTGACCTGAGCTACGCGCAGCGCTGGCGCATTGAGTTTTGGCATACCGATCAACTGCTGGCAGTCGCCCAGCTTAGCGCACTACCTCTAACTCCGCAGCCAATCATCCAGCGCACCATCGATGTACCAGCCGCCGCCCAGCGCCAGGGCTATACACGTGTGCGCATTTTGCCAGCCAGCAGCGCTCCACATCCAATCATTAAGCACGTCGAGCTGCTCTCTGCGGATCAGCAACCGCCGCCCAGATTGCTGCTTGGCGCAGGCTGGGAGCTTCCCGACACCAAGACAGATGCTCCAACCACGCTGCGCTGGGCCAGCCGCCCACCGAATATCTTAATTGTTGAACTGCCTGAGCCAACATCTGTGACTATTCAGTTCACACCTGTGGAAATGTTCGATCCTGCACTAGAGGGACAATTTGGCTCCCACGGGCAAGTTATCGTGACCGGCCCAGCGGCCCAGCGCCGCTACGATCTTATCGCTGGCGAGCCAGTTCAGCTCGATTTTGATCTCCCGGCAGCGCGCAGCCGGATCGAGCTACAGCTGGCAACCCAGTTTGCGCGCACATACACACCTGAAGGGTTGCCGATTGATCATAGCTTCGCTGTTAAAGATCTGCAGTTGATTGAGCATTGAGGAACACGCGCACCTGTGTAAGTCCACAGGCGTAGCTCTGTGGTGATCGCTGATGTACCAACGCACGCACTCCGTTAAGCTAAGCGCACAGTATCAACCGAGCACAGGAGATCACCAATGTCAGCGCAAGATTGGACCAGCATTCTCGGCCCCCTACAGTCGCTCTACCATGACGCAGGCATCCACGAGATTATGGTTGATGCCCCGGACAATGTGTATGTCGAGCGCAAAGGCCAACTCGAAAGTAGCTCTGTTCGCTTCGCCTCCGTCGACGAGCTGCTCTACGTTATTGAGGCGATCTGCCATATGGGCGGCGTTGCGATCAACGCTCAGCATCCGACCGCCGATGTGCGCCTGCCTGATGGCTCACGTATGACCGCCGTGCTGCCGCCAACGGCGATCAACGGCCCCTGCTGCATTATCCGCAAGCGCGTCAACAACAGCATGACGTGGGATCGATTGGTTGACTACGGCGCGCTCACCCGCGAGGCGGTCGCACTGCTACAGCACGCCATTCACGACCACAAAAGCATTCTCGTCGTCGGCGGCACCGGCAGTGGCACTACCACGTTGATGAACGTGCTCGCCGCCACAATTCCAGCCACCCAGCGCGTTGTAGCCGTCGAACAGCGCCATGAGCTTCAGTTTGCGCATCCACGCAGCCTCTTCCTTGAGGCCAGCGGAGCCGCCAGTGTCGAGTTTGGCGATCTGCTGCAAACCGCGAGCACGCTGCGCGCCGACTGGCTAGTCCTCAGCGCACTACGCGGTGCCGAGGCCATGCCTGCGCTCCAGCTGCTCAGCATGGGCCATAGCGGCCTGCTGTCAATCCACGCCCCCAGTGCCGAGGATGCCCTGCAGCGCCTAGAGGGCATGTGTCTTATGGCCCATCTGCGCTGGGGCCTCGGGGATATTCGGGCGATGATCGCGAACGCTATTAGCCTGATCGTTGTGCATCAGCGCCTCGCCAACGGCCAGCGCCGCATCATTCAGATCGTCGAGTGCACTGGCATCAGCAATGATCGCATGGTGCTCAACCCGTTGATGCGCTACAATCCAGACACGGATCGCCTTGAGGCTACCGAGCTGCGACCGTCGTGGACACCGAAGCCATGAAAGGCCACCGATGAGCGCCGCCGAACAACTCTCTGGTCTGCTCGATACACTTGATCTGCTGGGTGCCCAGATTCGGGCGTATCAGCGCGCGCTGCCCGCAGATAACTATCCCGCCCACGCAGCGCTCGCTACGCTCGGCGAGCTAGCGCGCCAAGCGCTCACTGAGGCCCAAGATATTGCTGCTGCCAGCCCACCAAATCAGCCGATTGAGCACCCGCTTTCGCCGCGCGAGCTCGAGGTCCTTACTCTTGTTGCCGCTGGCCTCACCAATAAAGAGATCGCCTACCGCCTCGATTTGAGCGAGCGCACCATTCAATTTCATCTCAATAGCATTTTCCAGAAAACCAGCACCACCTCGCGCACCGAGGCCAGCGTCTACGCCCTCCATCACGGCTGGATCACCACGAGCGTCGATTAACGCACAAAGCAGCCGCCCGACCGCTTGTTTGGTCGGGCGGCTGCTTGAGTTGCAGCATACTTAAGCTGCGATGGCCACTTTAACTTCAGCTACTGGCATTTATTGCGGAATCGTCGGCAGAAAGAGCGCTAACGCTACCCCGATCATAACCAGCGTACCGATGATAATCACAGCCATAAACACCGGCGCACCAAGAAAGCTGCCCACGCCTGCGATCCAGTAGCAGGCAAACTCGCTGCCAAATAGACATCCGCACACACTCACGAGGGCTAGACCGCCTAAACATGTGCTCGAACAAGTTGGTTTGTACGTGGAACGTGATTGCATACTCTTCCTCTTTCAAGCTCATCAATGATGTCCGAGTTCAGTCAATTATTCATTAGTGAAATAATACACAAATCCACCGTAAGTGTAGCATGGAGCACGTGCTGCTGTAAAGCACTGCTTAAAACACAACTGGGGCCAAAGAAGGTTATCCTTCTTTGGCCCCAGCACCGAAACCAGCCTATTTCACGCTACCAGCAGTGTGATCTGCCAGCGCGCAACCGCAAGCCACAGGCTCCACTGGCAAGCCAACGATCACGTTTCAGTGCGACGCTGCGCGCTCAACACCGCGCCAGTGTCGCTTGCCCCAGCGTTAGCGCTGCAAACCACTGCTGCTTGAGCCATGGAGCATCGCCCACAGCAGCGCCAGCACTAGACACTCTGGCGCACCAAGCGGCACATCTGATTATCGCGGTCTGCCTGAAAGCCTAGCTTGCCAAAGTAGCTGCGCATCGCCTCAGTCTCTGGCGTCGCACAGAGCTTGGCCACACCCAGCCCCTGAAAGCGCGCCGACTGCTCGCGATACAAGAAGCGCGCCGGCTGTAGGTCGCGGTAGCCTGGAATAACGTAGTCGAGATCAACATGCAGTATGCCATCACCAGCCTGGTGCGCCACAAACAGCCCAACTGGCACCATATCGCGCAGAATAAACCAGCTTAGCTGGTCGCGAGCATGAGTGTTCAAGCCAAACGAGGGCGCAAAGCTGCGAATATCAGCGGCATAGAACTCCAGAAATGAGCGCAGATACGCATCGCTGGCGCTGGTTTCAAGCAGGGTAAAGTAGGCCTTGCTGCGCATCATCTGATATAAGTACACACAGTTGATCACCACAATAAAGCCGTTTACGCCAGCGACGGGATAGGCCTGGATCAGCAGGCCATAGATCGTGAAACAGATCGATCCAACCAGGTTGATCACACGCAGCCGTAGCACCGAGCGCATCGTCAGCGAGATCGCCACCAGCACCGAAGCCACATAGCCCAATAGTTCGACTATATCCATCAGGTATCCTTTATCCATGTTGCAATAGACAATCCACACGCACACGCCTCCTGGAGCGCTCCGTGCTATCTCCCACCCATCAAGGCAGCGCCGAAGCGCCCTAGCTCAACACCAGAGCGCTTTTCGCGCCTAGACGATGGTGGATAGCGACGATCACAGCCAGCGGACAAGTTCAGCGCGTGGATCGCGCATTATAGAAGAGATTGGTCCATTCGACAATGGGGCTGTCGCTGCGTTTCGCCCACCAGATCACAAACAGGTAGCCCGCCGCTCTTGTATGTAAGAACGACGCGCTCCCTGTTTCATCGCGGGGATAGGCAGCTCAAAATAGCATTAGTGCATCGGAACCGTATCGTATGGTGATCGACGTGCGTAAGGATCAAGCGGAACTGTATCATCGGGGGCACGCAGCGGGGCCGGATAGAGCGGCACGGTTGGCTCCAGCGCTTGCGGCAAGAGCGGCCGCCCTGCGTAGGTGGGCCAGATCAGCCGCGCCATCAGCGCCGTCGCCGTCACCGCTAGGCTAAAGACGACTAGGATCTGGAGATTCCAGCGATTCATCCATAGGTCTACATTCGTAACTCGGTCAATCGCCGCTGCCATGCAGGCCAGCCATGCGCCGCATATCGCTCCATTCAGGAGCAGCCCTAGGCTCAATAGCCGCGTAAACTTCTGCCATGGCATATGCGTAAACATGATGCGCCGCAGCAGCCAGCTGCCTGTCAACCCGCAGGCCAGCGCCAACACGAGACTGGGCAAGCAGTAAACAAGGTGTAAAACAACAATAACGTGGATTTGCTCTCCGCTCAACACATAGATTGATCGGGCTGGTGAATCACTGCCAATCTGCAGCGACTCAATCACGCCAAAGATGGTCAGCAGCAAGGTGTTGAACCCAAGCTGCCACTTGAAAATCGTTTCAGCAGCACTCCAGCGCCGCAGCAGCGGGTTTGGTGGGGGCAAATGCAGCATCGCTCCTCCTCATAAAGCTCACAAGGTGTCGTCACGGCTCTGCTGCGTTTAGATGCAATCGTGGAGCCAATTTACAGCCGTGGATGCCGCATTTTTAAAAAGTGATGCCGACTGCGATACAGCCGGCATCAGACATCCATTGCTGAGTGTTGGCCTCAACGCTGCTGGGCGGCGGTAGCCCAGCGCCAGCCACGCCACAGGCCGAGCGCCACGCCAGCGCCGATCAGCGCCCAGCGCCGTTTGCGCTGATCACTGGACGTAGGTTCTACCGCCACAGGTGCGCTTGGCAGCTGCGCAGGCATGCTGTAGCAGCGCTCGATCAGCTCACGGTAGGCGCTCAGCTCCTGCAGCCAGCGCTCGTCGCTCCAGCCTAGCTCGGGCTGGCAGATTGAGCGAATGCGTACGCGGTGCTCTAGCGCGCCGTGCGGCAGCGTCTGTCCAATCCGCACACGGCGCAGCAGCAGGTCATCGAGATGCTGCACGCCCTCATATCGAGCCGCCCAGCGCAGCTCAGCCCACAGCGTCGGCGTGCCGGGAATGGGCGCAAGCTCGCCTGGCTGGGCCGCCGCCACTAGCTCGGCAGCCCAGCGGCCATAGCGCCCCCACAGCCGCGCCTGTAGCTGGCGTGGCACACCTGCGAGTGGCTGTGTGGTGTCAACGGGGTCAACCGCCGGAGCCTGCTTGTTCAGGCGCAGCTTTGGCAGCTCGCCGCGTAGCGCCCGCAGTGCATCCAGCGCAATCAAACGAAATGTGGTCAGCTTGCCGCCGGTCACAGTCAGCAGCCCCTGCTCCAGCCAGACCACATGGTCGCGCGACTCCTTCGATGGGTCGCTGGCACCAGTATCCACCACCGGCCGCACGCCGCTCCACGTCGAGATAACATCGCTTGCCGCCAGATTAAGGCTGGGAAAGGTTGTTTGAACAGCACGCAGCAGGTAGGCCGCCTCATCAGCGCTAATCTGCGGCTCGACATTCAGCGGGCTGCTATGATCACAGTCGGTGGTGCCGACGATGGTAGCGCCCTCCCACGGCAGCACAAACACTGGTCGTCCGTCATCAGGATGCTCAAAGGTTATGGCCTGCGCCACCGGCAAGCGCCAACCAGCAAACAGCAGGTGGCTGCCGCGCAGTGGCCGCATCCGCGTCGCGCCGCCGATCTGCTGACGCAGCACGTCGGCCCAGGCTCCGGTGGCGTTGATCACGACCTGCGCCCGCACCTCTGCCGTGCGCTCGCCGATCTGATCATGCAGGACGACGCCGACAACACGCTCGCCTGCACGCAGCAGCGCGCTGGCCGCGACATAGTTCAGCGCGCTCCCGCCAGCCGCCGTCGCCTCCTGCAGCACCCGCAGCACCAGCCGTGCATCATCGGTCTGTGCATCGGCATAGTGCAGGCCACCGGCAGAGGCCACGCCAAGATGCGGGGCCAGCCAGCGCAGCCGCCGTGCATCAAGATGCTCGTGCTGCCAGCGCCGCGCAAGCACATCGTAGACCATCAGGCCCACTCGGAACAGCAGGCTTGAGCGCCACGCGCCAGGCTGATTGGAGATCACAAAGCCCAGCCGATTCACCAGCCCCGGCGCATCGTGCAGCAGCCGATCCCGCTCGCGCACCGACTCGAGCGTCAGGCGAATCTGCACGTTCTTCAAATAGCGCAGGCCGCCGTGCACCAGCTTCGAGGAGCGGCTCGATGTGCCCCAGGCGAAGTCGCGCTGCTCCACCAGCAAGGCCCGCAGGCCCGCCCGCGTCGCCTCGCGCAGCAGCCCCGCCCCAGTGATACCACCGCCAACAATCACCACATCCCAGGGCTGGTCAAGCTCAGCCCACGTTTGCTCACGCCAGCTCACGTTCCACATTGTCTGCTCCTTGCATCTGTCGCTCAATGAGCTTGCCTGGATTAAGCAGGCCCCCTGGGTCAAATGTGGTTGTCAGTGCCGCAATCGCCTGAAGTCCGAGCGCGCCCTTCTCGGCCACAAGGTAGGGGCGATGATCCACGCCCACGCCGTGCTGATGGCTGATCGTGCCGCCGTGCGCCACAATCGCGCGGCTGGCGGCGGTCTTAAGCGTGTGCCAGCGCGCGAGGGTTGCGTCGGCATCCTGGCCGAGCCGGAACACATAGGTTGTGTAGATGCTCGAGCCGGTCGTGTACAGATGCGATAGATGCGTGAACACATGCACAGGCTGATCTTCACCAGCCAGCGCGCCGTGCAGTGCACCCTCAACCGCCTTCAGCAGCGGTGTAACATTGTGCCACGTGGTGGCAGTCTCTAAGGTATCCACCCCGTAGCCCAGCGCCCACAGCGTGTTGCGCAGGTAGGGGGCGCGGAAGCGATTTTTCTGCCACTGACGACCCATGAAGCGCCCGACCGCTACGCCGCCATGCTCGCGCGCTAGGCCCAGCGCCACCTTCAGGCTCAGCCGGGCCTGCGCAGGCTGGCCCATCACCCCAACCATCAGCACGCACTTCTCTGAGCCGACATGGCGTAGGCTCAAGCCGCGCTCTAGCAGGCCGATCAGTCGCCGATGTCCAGCGAGAGCAAGATTGGTCATGGTCTCGGTCGGCGTGCTAAGCCGCAGCATCGACAGCGGCACGCCAGCCTGCACGATCGCACGCGCACCTAGCTCGGCCTGCTCCCACGTGGGGAAGAACACGGCGTGCACATCATCGACCGGCGGCAGCGGCCGCACGCGCACAGTCGCCTCGCTAATGATGCCCATGCGGCCCTCGGAGCCAAGGAGCATCTCGCGCAGGTCGGGGCCTGCGGCCGAGGCGGGGAAGCTCGGCAGCTCTAGCGCGCCGCTCGGTGTTTCGACATGGCCGCCAGCCCACAGCTGCTCGATGCGCCCAAAGCCTAGCGACTGCTGGCCGCTCGAGCGCGTCGCAATCCAGCCGCCCAGCGTCGAGTACTCAAAGGACTGTGGGAAGTGGCCAAGCGTGTAGCCCTGCGCCCGCAGCTGCGCCTCAAGATCTGGCCCAGCCACGCCAGCGCCAAAGCGCGCCAGCCGCTCGGTTGGATCAAAGGCCAGCAGTTGATTCAGGTGACTCAGATTCACCGTCAGCACCGGCTGCGGCGACGGCTCAGGGTTGACATGGCCGACCACGCTCGTGCCGCCGCCGTAGGGGATCAGCCGCACGTCATGCTGGCGGCCGTAGTCGATGAGCGCGCGCACATCAGCGCTGCTCAGCGGGTAGGCCACGCCATCTGGAAAGACCAAGCCGCGCCCGCTACGCATAGCGATCAGGTCGGGAAAGCTCTGGCCGCGCGCGTGGCGCACGCGCTCCTCGGCGGCGGTGGTGATCAGTGGATGCGCAGGTAGACGTGATGGCGGCACGTGCTTGATCAGCGCACCAAGCGTCATGTCCTGCGGCTGTGGGCCAGCGCCAACCAGATCCTCTAGCACCGCCTTGGCCGCGCTCGTCAGTGGATAGTTTTGGGCGTCGTCACCCCATCCGTTCCAGCGTCGCATTAGGCTACCCTCTCGGCCAGCTGGTTCGACACCTGCTGCCAAAACTGAAGGCTCGCGGCAATCACCGTGAGCGTTATTGTCTCCGCCCGCGCCCAGTCGCCCTCCACGGCGGCCTTGTACAAGGTGGCGTAGAAGTCCCGCGAGGCCGCACGGGCCTGCGGCAGCTGAAAGTAGTAGCGCGCCATCGCCTCGTAGAAGCCGCTGAAGCCATTTAAGATCAGGGTGTAGATCGGATTGCCCGATGCAATGGTGAGCGTGCGGTGCAGCTCCCAATCAAAGGCCGCGTAGGCCTCCGGCGTATCCGGCAGCGTCGTCCAGTGTGCCAGATAGCCGCTGATCGCGGTGGGATTGTTGGCCACCGCTGCCCGCGCATAGGCCGGGGCAAGATCCAGCCGCACGGCCAGTAAATTGGGGATGAAGTCGTCGGGCAGCCGCTCGCTGTGCTGCACCAGCGCGCTGAGAATGTTGAGGCCACCATCACGCCAGATGTCGTTGACACGCGTGGATTTGCCCTGCTGAATCGTCAGCCAGCCGTCACGGCTCAGCCGCTGCAGCGCCTCGCGGACAGTTGGCCGCGTTACGCCCAGGCTCGCCGCTAGCTCGCGCTCGCCAGGCAGCACGCTGCCGGGCGTATATTTACCATCAAGGATCATGCGGATCAGCGCCTCTTCGGCGTAGGCCGCTGGCCGCTGTGGTTGCTGTTGCTCTTGCATAGGAGATTCACCTAACTGGTAAGTGGTCTGACCAGTTTAGTATATGCGAAGAGCACGGCTACGTCAATCATGTTCTCAAACGGAATCGCTGTGGCACGAGCAGCGCGGCAGATCAGCGCTCCTGCTGAAACACCAGCGTGTTGCCATCAGGGTCAAGTAGTGTCGCGGCATCTGCAGCGTGCTGAATAAGCTGCCCACCAGCCGCCTCGGCTTGGCGGATCAGCGTCGCAAGATTGGCAACACTGTAGGTGAACTGATGGCGGTTCTGCTGCGCCTCCACGCCAGCAATGCTGTTGGGGCAGATCAGCAATGGCGTGCCATGGAGCAGGCCACGGTAGAGTGTCGTGCCGTAGGCCGCAACCGGCTCAAGCTGAATAGCAAACACAGCACTGTACAACTGCACCATCTCCACCACATGTTCAGCAGTCAGCGTTATTTGAACAAGTTTTGGTCTGGTTGTATCCATACCAGATCTCCTTGTTGCCTCTGGTACAACGTGCACAGGCAACTCTAAAAGTGGCGCTCGCCATCACGCAGAAAAGAACACGCTCAGCGAGCGGCCCGCCCACGGCTGACGCACCGCCGCACGCTTGGGCAGCACAGCCGCCCAGCCAGCACGTGCGCGAATCCACACCACATCTTACGCTACAACACCTGCGGTGGCTGTGTCGGATGGCAGCGGCCACTCGTGCGCGGCGAGCGGCAGGCGCACGATACGGCTCGCGGCCTGCGCCACCAGCTCCAGCGGCGCGGCGGCGCGGATCAGCGCGGGGGCGCGGACGGAGAGGCACAGCTCGCCTTGGCTGATCTCGGCGCTGCCGGTCAGCAGCAAGGTCCACGAGTCGGCCAGCGTTATGGACTGCTGTGGTGCCAGCTCCTCGCGCTGGCCCTGAGCGAACCAGTCGGCGCGCTGCTGGCGATCTAGGTGGGCCAGGCGCGGCGTGGCGCTGACAACCTCATTGAAGCGTCGGCTGTCGAAGGCCGCCCAGATCGCCGTGCGCATGGCCGCGTGGCGCTCCATAAGCGCAAACAGCGGGCGGCGGTGGATGCGGATCAGCGTTGCTCTGGTGGCCGTGCGCACCGCGGCCATGCGCGGCTCGTTGGAGAGCACCGCCATCTCGCCGAACAGCGCGCCAACCGCCAGCTGGTCGATGATCTCGTCCTCGGTGCGATCCTCGTCGATCACATAGACCGAGCCGCTGGCGACGATGTACAGCTCGTTGCCAGCGTCGCCATCGTGAAACACATAGCTGCCGGCAGGCAGGGCGATCACCTCGGCGGCCTGGGCCAGCTCGCGCAGATCGGCCGCGGGAATATCGGCGAAGAGGGCGGTCTGGCGCAAGCGGCGCTGAATGATCTGCGGCGCAAGGAAGCGGCGCACGAGCGGCAGGCGCTGGAGGCTCGACAGCGTCAACTCGATGCGCCGCTGGAGCTTGTCGCGGGTGACACGGCGGCCAGAGCGCAGCAGGGTGCGGCCGCTGATCGGCACCAGCGTCATCAGGCCGTGGCCCTCGCCATAGCTGGGGTTCTCCTGCACAAAGAAGCGCGCTGTGGGCTTGGGGCAGGTGCGCCAGTAGGCGCGCTCGACCTCGGTGTCGCGGGTGCGCCAGCCGACGTGCACCACCAGCGGCCGGGCCGCGTCGACCGGCTCCAGCTCGAAGGCGCGCGCCATCTCGGCCATCAGCGCCTGCTGGCTGGGCGCAAGCGGGCGCTCGCGGCTGGGCAGCACCTCGTCGGTATACTTGGCAAACAGCATATAGCTCGACGGGTGCACCAGCGTGCCCAGGTAGTAGAGGCGGCGGCGCAGATTGGCCAGCCAGTAGCGCAGAATGTAGTTGGTGCAGAAGCGCACGTTGGAGTTGCCGCCGCGGTACTCGCGCAGCGAGCCAGCCTCCATGCGAATGACCGCCACCGGCCTGCCGCCAAGCTCTTTTTCAAAAATATGGATGGCGCAGTAGCCAACGATGCGCTCCTCGGCGCTCTTGTGCACGCGGATGATCGTGTGGTCGGCCTTGGACTCGACAACGTACTTGGCGAAGGCGGCGCGCTCCACGCCGTCGAAGATCTCGCAGTGCACGGCGTACAGTGCATCGATAAGCTGCTGGCGCTCCTCCGCGCTCAGCTGCTTGGGGTGGATAATCTCGGACGCGGCGATAGCTGGCATACACCCTCCGCTTACAGGCTAGTGAGCTACGCTTGGGAATACGACGATTATACAAGATTTAGATCCTAGAGCGAGAAATAATCCAGCTGTATCGACGAACGATAAGACATCTTTCTATCTGGTAGTGTTAATTTCACCCAGCAGTAGTGCACCTATATATATGCTGTGAACACTACGCCACCAACTACTATTTACCAACCAACAGCACCACCATCGCTCCACAGCCCAAGCATACTCACTTCCTCGATCCCAACATCCTGATTTGGTTGGTAGGTGCAGACAACCAGAGCGTCGTCACCTTAAATCCACACCTTTTTTGAACAGCGGCAAAAAACAAGGAGGCCGTCATGCCAAACGGTCACTATGACGAAGATGCTGGGGTATGCTATCCGGACGAGGTTGCTCCTGATGCGGGCAGCAAAGATCCTCCTGATGCAGGCAGCGATTTTCCGCATATGGAACGACCAGAGAGCGTTCCCCCAGAGTGTTGGAGCGACACCCTTGGTACAGATTGGGACTGTATGAATCGCGACACACTTTCCAATATCCTCGATGCAATTCTGAACGCACTCAAGGGCAAAGGAAAATCTGATTAGGCCACCCTCACCAGGCCTGCTGGAAAAGGAGAAAAGCCATGAGCCTTGAGCTTAAACCAGTATCGGCTGAAACAGCTGCCGCCTTTGAACACTGGCAGCTGCTTATTCGTTTGATTCGGAAGTCCGAGGCCATGATCTCGCTGGCCATGGCACGCATTGAACGGGCTAAACGCCTGCGGGATCAGGCATCGCCGGTGCCAAATGGCACTGAAGCCGCCATCCTTGCCCAAGCGGTGACCTACGAGCGCGAAGCATACATGTACCTCACTGCGGTGCCAGCTTACTACCAGTTTTTCCAAACCGAACTAGCCAACGTCCGCCTGCAAATCGAAAGAGGAATCCAAAATGACTAAAATGAATGTTGGTGTCTTCGATTGCAAGGCAGGCTTGGTCTACGATGAGCAGTACAAGGAGGTCCTTGGTTGGCTCACGATGCATGCCACAAAACGCATCTTCGCCAGTGTTTTCATTGTCGACATCTTGCCTGCCGATGATGAGGACACCAGCAATGCGGTAATCAATATGCTGCTAAATTTGCGGCGGGCGAGCCAACGGGGTGTTGATGTACGGCTGATTATCGGTGGATCAAGTGAAAACTTGAGCATTCAAGATGTAACTGAGGCGGCCATGGTGCACTGTCGCAGACTACATATTCCCTGTCAACTGATGGCAGCAGTCTCTTCCACATCAAGCCATAAAAAGCTCGTAGTGGTAGATGACTATGTTCTTGTGGGATCACACAACTGGTCCAGCAAAGCTTTTGCTTGTGAAACTCAAGACAGTGTACTTATTGCAGATCCGCGTCTTGCCGCATTCCTCGCCGATGAACTGGCAGTTGAGTGGCGAGCGCTCGTGAAAGAGGCCCAAGATGCAACAGTTTAACTGGCGTGATCTTGCCAGCGATGAGCTGATCGCTTCCATCTACGATGCTGTTAGAGCAACAAACGTCGCTTCCGTGCAAGAAATCCGCAGCCTACTTGTGCAGCTGTTTGAGATCATCGGCGGTCCACCACTAACCGAAAACACGGTTTCTGATCGAGCTGCCAAGCACATCGCGCAAGGGCTCCTCAACGATGCGCTACGCCAAGCGTTTGCTAAAGACATTGTATCGTATCAATCAACTGGCTTGATCCTGCAAAACAGCACAAATGCGCCGTTTAAGTCGCACATTGTGCTGGGCGATTTCGTGCACATCAACTGGTGCACAGAAAAAGAGCTTGCCGATCTTCCCGAGATTGGCCTGAAACTAGCGCAACGGATTGTAGCCGAGCGACACCGCAACGGGGCGTTTAAAGGCGGCAAGGATCTAGCGGTACGCGTGTCAGGCATCGGCGAACAGGCAGTAACCCGCCTGCTTCCACGGCTGCGCTTCAGCCATCGACCAACTGCAACGCCTGCACCTACAGATGTTTTCGACCTGCTACGCATGCTTGGTGGCAAAGTTGGTGTCGATCCAGAAGAAAGTCTCCGTCGCGTGCTAGAGTACACAATCAGCTACCTGCGGGATAAGACTCCAACCCGCTGGTATGCCGACCAGCGCTTCGATATGGATCCACCAGACGGTCCGCATACGTGCGCTTGGGCTGGTATCTTGCGTGGTGCTCAATACTACTACTGGCTCAGAGAGGCCTTGGATAACGCCCAGCAACAGGTCACGATGGCTATGTTCCACGTAGCACTGCCGGATGCACACCATCCAACCCGGCTGTTGCTCAACAAGCTTATCGCTGCTCAACAGCGCGGTCTGCGGGTTCGTGTCTTGCTCGATCAGGATCGCGAAGAAGACGATTATGAATCGAGCGTTATCAATAGCAACGCACTCGAGGTACTCAGAGGCGGCGGCGTCGATGTGCGCCGCGATCAAGCGGAGCGATTGCTCCACTCTAAGTTCTTGGTGCTTGACTCGCTCACGACTGTGGTTGGCAGCCACAACTGGTCCGCTGGCTCATACTTTCACTATGACGACTTAAGCATCGTCCTTAACGCTCCAACGCTAGCGCAGGAGCTTGAGCAGCGTTTTGAGCAACTCTGGATGCTTGCTGAACCCTAGCGCACACAAGCCATACCAAATAGCCCCAGCCGTGATCAACTGGGGCTAGGCAGGATCAATAAAGATGCGGCTCAGCGCCGCAGGGCGGGCAGGTACAGCCGTGCTGCTGGCGGCGCGCTCTGCAGGCAGTCGGACTCGCTCTGCGGGGCGGCGCTGTCGAAGCGAATATAGTCGAAGAGCGCGTACAGGTCCGAGCCGTTGGCGGTGGTGTCCCAGGCGTTGACGATCAGGCCCACCTGGATGGTCACCGGCAGGGTTGGATGCCACACTGGCTCGCGTGCGATCCAATCGCTCTCGTTGGAGAGCTGATGATAGGCATAGAAGGTGTTGCCAACGCGACACAGCCGCAGCAAGCCCTGGTATGCGCCGTTGGTCGTGGTCAAGGTAAGAATCGATGTGGAGTTGACCGTTGTCTTAAGCTCGGTGCTCAGGTTGTTGGCCTGAAAGCCGACGTTGTACATTACGTAGTTCTGGCTGCCAGGCGCGCTGGCCGGATCGCGCGCCAGAAAGCCCGCCGAGTTGTACTGGCCGGTCGGCGGCGCGCTGCGTGGGTCGAGGCTGTTGCGGTTGCCAGCAACCACCGCGACTGTCGCGGCGAAGTTGCCTGGCACGAGCTTGTAGATCAGCGGGGCGGTGTAGTCGGCATACCAAGCGTTGTTGGGGCTACTGGTCGGGACAAACGTCAGCTGGCCCGGGTTGACGCTGTTGATATCCAGCAGATCGTAGCTCTGGTTTGGCCCTGGCAGCCAGTTTGCCAGCGAGCCAGCGTCGTTGAACTCGTCGGAGTAGACGCTGTTGTCGCTTGGCGTTGCCGCAGGTTGCTGCGCCTGGCCTGTGCGCGGCAGCGCCGTGACGCCTAGCAGCAGCGCCAGCAGCACCAGCACGTGGAAACGTCGTCGCCCGTGTCGTTGCATGGTGTACCTCCAGATAATTGCACTCCTCGCTGCGGCGCAAGGAAGAGCGGGCAAGGCTCAACGCCTTGGATCAATATGCTCATGACGTGTCGGCCGCCGCCATGCCTACCGTTGCGGCAGCGCCCACACGATCACGGAGCGCCTACGCCACACTCAAGGACACATCTCGCCTGCTAACTAATGCCAGCCATGCACCAGCGCGCTGCCGCTCTGCTCAAGCAGATGCGCCATCAAATTATGTCAATAAAATCACAAGCACGAGCCGACGACCCAGGCTCCAACGACGCTTACGCGCTCCACTCGCCGTGCTCAAAGGCGTGGCGCAGGCGCGCAAGGTGCGGCTCCCAAGCGTGGCCGCGCTCGGTCAGCCAGGCGTCGCTATAGCAGGTATCGTGGTAGCGCTCGCCCGAGTCGCAGATCAGCGAGACGACCGAGCCGTCCTCGCCGTGCGCGTGCATCGCGCAGATCAGCTCGAGCGCGCCGCACAGGTTGGTGCCAGTCGAGGGGCCACAGCGGCGGCCCAGCACCTCGGCCAGCAGGCGCACGGCGGCGAAGGAGGCCGCATCGGGGACGCGCAGCATACGGTCGATGATCTCCGGCACAAACGACGGCTCCACGCGCGGCCTGCCGATGCCCTCGATGGCCGACGGCACGCTCAGCGTCAGCGCCTGATCACGCTGCTGGTAGTAGTCGAAAAACACCGAGTTGGTCGGATCGACAACGCACAGCTGGGTAGCGCGGCCGGTGTAGCGAATGTAGCGCCCGATGGTCGCCGAGGTTCCGCCGGTGCCCGCGCCCACAACGACCCACGTTGGCTCAGGGAACGGCTCCTGGGCCATCTGCTCGAAGATCGACTCGGCGATGTTGTTGTTGCCGCGCCAGTCGGTGGCGCGCTCGGCGTAGGTGAACTGGTCGATGTAGTGGCCGTCGCACTCACGGGCTAGCCGCTGCGCCTCGGCGTAGATCTGCGTCGGCTCATCGACGAGGTGCACCTGCCCGCCGTAGAAGGCGATCTGCTCAATTTTCGCGCTGGAGGTGCTGCGCGGGATCACGGCGATAAACGGCAGGCCCAGCAGACGCGCAAAGTAGGCTTCCGAGATCGCCGTGCTGCCCGACGAGGTCTCGATCACCGTGGTGCCTGCGTGAATCCAGCCGTTGCACAGCCCATATAGAAACAGCGAGCGCGCCAGCCGATGCTTGAGGCTGCCAGTTGGATGCGTCGACTCGTCCTTCAGATAGAGCTGAATCTTAGCGGTAAACGGCAGATCAACGCGAATCAAGTGCGTGTCCGACGAGCGATTGAAGTCAGCGCCGATGATCGCCATCGCCCGCCGCGTCCATTCCTGCTGCACGTGCACAGTCCTTTCTTGTCTTGCAAAGCCTAAAACTCGTGCCCATCAGTGTCGCCGATGCACGGCCAACGTGCAAGTTTTTAAGAAAAAGACAGCGTGGTCTGTCGCTGCTGCGTGCTGCAATAGAGTCGGCGCTGCTGCTGTCTCACCCGCTCACCGCGATTGCCCAGCGCTGTGGTTGGCCCGCGCGGGTCCATATGCAGGTGCAAAGGCCAGCGTGGTCTGTTGCTGCTAGAGTCGGCGCTGGTGCTCAGGCGCAGGCTCATGCTCAACGCTCTGTGGTTCTAGGTTATGATACTGATCATACTTCTAGTAGCAATACTCTGTAGCTTTGGATAGCCTATGGATGACTACAAGCACATTTCAGATCAACTCAACAACTGCAAAAGATTTATGAGCAGCAGAAACAACATCTAGGGGTTTTTCTTACGCAAAAAACCGACTATGGCCCTTCCAGTGCTCCCGTCAAGCTCGAGAATGATATTCGCAAAACGCAGTCAAGCCTTCAAGCCATTGAAAAAGAGATAGAGCGCCGCCGTACTTCCGCAAGCAGTGAAATACGTGAGCAGTCTGACGTTGAATCCGTTTTGGCGTCGAAAGCGTCCTTTCTGCTTAGCCTAGGTGTGATAGCTCTGGTGGCACTCGTTATTCTAGTCTGGAAAACGTCCCAAACCGCAGACTCAAGCACGTCAACAGCAACACCCAACGGACAAAATTCCGCCACCACGCCTACGTTGGCCGCCATGATCTCCCCTAGCACTGGCAAATTAGCCTCAACCCAGCCGTCAGCTACGTCAGCATTGCAACCATCTGATGTAGGCTCGCTACTCTTTGTCTCTGATCGCGATGGCGACGAAGAAATTTTTGTCATGGACAGGGGCGGCAGCAGTGTTACTAAGCTCACTAACAACGTCGATAGCGATAACCTCGCCCGCTGGTCGCCTGACCACCAGCAGATTGTCTACGTCTCAGACACCAATGGTCAAAAGAATCTCTATCTTATGCGCGCCGATGGCTCTGAGCAGCGCCAGCTTACTACCTTTGATTCCGATGATCCAATGTGGGCACCAGATGGCTCGCAGATTGTCTTTGTCTCAAATATTCGCAGTGGCAATGCCGATATCTACACTGTTGATATTGATAGCACAACCACGGAGCCACTCACCGCGAACAGCCCGGCTATCCATCAGCTTACCAGCAACAGCTACCCTGAGTACCGCCCGGTGTGGTCGCCCGATGGTACACACATCGCCTTTCAAATCGGTAAAAGTTCAAGTCAGTGGGATATTGAAGTTCTCAATCTAGACACCAACACCACAACCACGCTGGTCTCAGACGGTAAAATCAACTACCAACCCATGTGGTCTCCTGACGGCAGCCACATCGCCTATGTCAACCAAAAGCAGAGCAACACAGAGATCTATATCATCGCCGCTGATGGCAGCGAGCAACAGCGCATCACCGAGCACAATGCTCTCGACGACGACCCAACATGGTCACCAGACAGCCAGTGGATCATCTTTCACTCCAACCGCTCAGGCAACGGCGATCTGTGGCGCATCCGTAGCGATGGCGATCCAACCACGCTACAACAGCTAACAACTGATCCAGCCAATGATCTCTACCCATTCTGGGGCCAGTAGTGCTGCTAGATTCACGCTCTGGGCCTGAATTTCATAAAACAAGCCACCGTGGTTACTCGCTGCGCCGTGCTGCAGCAGAGTCGGCGCTAGTGCCACCACAACCGCTCACAGCGATTGCCTAGCGCTGGGTTTTGTGTCCAGTCGCCAGGTGGTATGCGGAAGCTGGTCCAACCGCAACGCCCCTGCCGAACACTCCCCGCAGCGCGCAATTGAGCGTGCGTTGGGAACCCGTTCGGGGCGTCAGCAGCGCAGGCTCGCAGCCAGAACCACGCTGGGTTAAGCACAACGATCCTTCTGCATAACCTTACGACACAGGAATCAGCACACTACTTTAGTGTATCGACACGATAAGTTGCGACAATCGGTCGCGGGGCGGGTGTGGCCGCAGGTAACAGCAGCTAGAGTGAGCAGTACTGTTCTATACCTATACCTCAGGAGGTTTAATGGCAGAACGCTGGGAAAACGTACTTAAGGTTGATCCGAACTATGCGCCGGAGGTGGGGCTGCTGGTGGCAATGATGCAGGACACTCGACGGCGCACGCAGAGCCTGCTGGCCGAGCTAAGCGATGATCTCGTCGACTGGCATGCGCCAGGCGTGGCCAACACAATCGGCTCGCTGCTCTATCACATCGCTGTCGTGGAGCTGGATTGGCTGTACGATGATATGTTTGGCGAGGAGTTTCCGGCCGAGGCCAGCGCGTGGCTGCCGCACAATATGCGCGATGACAGCGGTCAACTCAGCAATCTGGCTGGGGAGACACTCGCGCAGCACATCGCCCGCCTTGACTGGGTGCGCGGCCTGCTGCTGGCGAAGCTTCGGCCCATGAGCGCAGAGTGGCTGCGCACGGCCCGCTCGCTGCCGCGCTACGATGTAACCCCAGAGTGGACGCTGCACCACCTGATGCAGCACGAGGCCGAGCATCGCGGCCAGATTCAGGCCATCCGCGCGCTTGCGACCAACACCCCGCTTGAGTGAGCGCACCTAGGCGCGGCTACAGCAAGCGTTCAGACACCGCACCGTACACACGTTGCCCGCATGGAAATGGCATCCATGCGGGCAACGTGTGCTGCCTCTATCTGCTCACCGCTGATCGAGTGTTACAAGCCATCACCGCAGCGCACAGCGAGGATGGAGTTGCCCTCTGTGCTGACCGCAACCTTCACCTCGCTTGCATTGACGAGATCGACATCGACCGTCACACTCGTTGTTGGCGTCGAGCCGCTGTAGGATGTGCCATACACCTGTGCCGTCACGGCGGTGCCAGACACCGTCAACGTAATCGAGTTATCCGTGCCTGGGTAGTACGTAAACTCCTGATTCGAAGACAGCGTTGCGGTTGGCTGCCGCGCCGAGTTGAGATACACAGCGACGCTATAGGTACCGGTGTTCTGAATGGTCACGGTCTTATCGGGCATGGAAACCTCCTGAAAACAAATCGTGCTGAATCAACGGCAGTAGGTCGGTCACGCCAAGGCGAGCGCCAACCTGAGAGGTTTGACGGATCTGCTCGGCTGAAAGAAGTTGACTAAGCTGAAGCAGTTGGCGCTGATAGACCTCCTCCTGCTCAATTGAGCGCTTTGCATCGATAGTCTCCAGCTCTGTCTCGATACAGCCCAACAGCTTGGCAGCCAGCTGGCCCTGCTGACAATCCAGGGCCAGCTCAACAAAATTGTTCAAGCAAAACAGAATACCTTCGCGGTCCTGCACCGCGTGGTAGTAGTGCAAGCTATCGACGAAGAGCTGTGCGGCGGCATTGATATCGCCGCGCAGGCGCGCCAGCTCGCCAAGATTTGTCTTGATTAAGATCAAGGTCGAGCGATGCTCAGCAGCGTCGGCAAGCAGCTCAAGGGCCTGGGTATACAGCGCCGTAGCGCGGTCGAGGTTCTGCTGCTTATACGCGATATTGCCCAGGTTGTTCAAGGCCATAGCGGCGCGATCCAAATCGTTGAGATAGCGATGCAGCTCAAAGCTCTCGGTAAAGAGTCGCTCGGCCTCGGCGTAGCGCCGCTGATTGAAGAGCACCACACCGAGGCTATTGAGCGTGCGCGCCATCCCCTGCGGATCATCAAGGCCGCGCCAGATAAATAAGCTCTCGCGCAGCAGCTCGATCGCGGCGTCGGTGTCGCCCTGGGCGCGGGCGAGCACCCCGCTGCCCTGGAGCAGCCAGCCGCGCTGCTCCTCGGCCGATTCAGGCACAGCCTGCAGGGCGAGCGCCAGCCAGCGACGGCCCTCCGACAGATCGCCGCGCTTCCACCAGAAGGTCCACAGGTTTACGCAGAGATCGGCGGCCAGCTGCGGCCAGTGATCGGCGGCGGCGAAGCACCACTCCAGCAGGCCGCGAATATTGGCATACTCCTGGCTCAGCTGCGCCATCGCGAGTTCGCCGTCGGGGCCATTGAGCTGGGCGGCAGCTGTGCGCACAAGCTGCTGATAAAAGTCGGCGTAGCGCTGGCGCACGCTGAGCTGATCGGCGCGCTGCGTGAAGTGCTCCTGCACATAGGCGCGCAGTGTCTCCAGCATTGTAAAGCGCGGCTCATCGGCGCTTAGGAGCGGCACCACCAGCTGCTTATCGCTGAGCGTGTTGAGCAGCGTCGCCACCTGTAGCGGGGTGCTGCCCTTGGCATAGAGCGCGGTAGCCGCTGCGAGTGACCAACTGGCGGCAAACAAGCCCAAACACTCCCATAGCTCGCGCTCACTCGGCTCCAGAATGCTGTAGCTCCAGTCGATCATTGAGCGCAGCGTCTGCTGACGGGCGGGAATATTGCGCGCCCCATCGACGAGCGCGCTAAGCGGCTCATCGATCTGCTGCGCGATCACCTGGGGCGCGTACCAGCGCATGCGTGCTGCCGCTAGCTCCAGGGCCAGCGGCAAGCCATCGAGGCGGCGACAGATCGCCACCACAGCGGCGACATTGTCAGCAGCGAGCGCAAAGCCGGGCTGCATTAGCTGGGCGCGGGCACAGAACAGCTGCACAGCCTCGCATTCGGCAACCTGCGCCAGCGGTGTGTTGGCCTCCTCTGGCGGCAGATCCAGCGGTGCCAGCGGGTACAGCTGCTCGCCAGCGACGCGCAGGGCCTCGCGCGATGTGGCCATGCCGTGCAGGCGTGGGCACTGCTCGAGCAGGGTGGGGATCCACTGTGCGCAGGCGTCGATCAGGTGCTCGCAGTTATCGAAAATCAGCAGCATGTGCAGATCGCGCAGCTTGGCGACTAAGGTTGTTAAGAGCGGCGTATGGCCATCCTCGCGGAGATCAAACGCCTGGGCGATTGTTGGCAGAACAACGTCAGGATCGTGCAGCGGCGCAAGCTCGATCAGGCGCACACCATGGGTGAACTCAGCTTCGAGCTGCCGCGCCACCTCCAGCGCGAGGCGCGTTTTGCCTGCACCGCCCATGCCCACCAGCGACACCAGGCGCTGCTGGCGCACAAGCGCTTCTAGCTCTAGGCGGGCGCGGGCGCGGCCAACAAAGCTCGTCAGCGGCGTTGGCAGGCGTGGCGCAGCCGGAACATCTGGCACAACCGCCGCCGCAATCGGTGGCGGAAGGTGATCGACGCTGCGCTCAGAGCGCGCAACCTGTAAAAAAAGTTCGCGCTCGGCGGGGGCAATGTGCAGGCTATCGGCGAGACGAACAGCCATCGGCCGTGAAGGTCGTCGGCTGTCAGATTCGATCTTGCGGATCGTCTCGACAGCACAGCCGACACTGTCTGCGAGCGCTGTCTGCGTTAGATCCAGCGCCTTGCGTCGTCGCCGCACCCATTCCCCAAATGAAAACAACGGCTCCGTCATGGCAGCATCCTCAAAGCAGCAGCGTAGACCAGTGTGGAGAGACTGGTGTACATCAACGGCAGTATTCATTCATGTGACAGGTCCACAAGAGGGTCGGGAACCAGAATGAAGAGTATGCCGTCGATTATAAACGAGGCTTTGAGCGAGTTGCAAGCCGGTGTACCAGGAGAGTACCACTCGATTGACTCACTTTTGTACCACAAACTGGTACAGTTTAACCAAGCAGCAATGTTTTAATGGAGCTGTAACCAAAGCCCTCAACCAAACTAGTGCATACACCGATCAGGAGGCCAGCATGCTTCTTCCCTAAGCAGATCGAACCGCTTTAATCGGCAATGCCCGTTCCACGTCGAACAGATAGCGGTACCTTCAGCACGATGATCTCAGTCCGTTAGGAACACCTTCCGTCGCCATGACGCGCTATGCGGGCTGATGAATGAGGAGTTTCCCATGTCCCCCAAGACAAGCTACACAAAAGTGCGTGTGATGAGCCGTCAGTCGCAGATTCTGCTGCAAGATGGCACAGCGAGCGCTGTTGGGCAGCCCTCGCCCCAGCTCGCCTCAATTGTATGCAGCGGCTTCACGGAGCAGCAGCGGCCGCGCATTGGGCAAAGCTACTTTATTCTTGCGACAGATCCAGAGAACAACGATTGGGAGTGGGAGATGCGCTGCGTGATCTCAGGCACAACGTCAGCGTTTCGCAATGTCTACTTCGCGGGCGCAGACCTGCCAGAGAGCACGCCGATGCTCGCCTCGCAAACACTCTACCGCAACAACCGCAGCACCTTAATCAGCAACATTCGCGTTAATCTCAATCAGCAGCCCGACGCGCTCGCCCTAGAGGGCCTGATGGGCCGCCTGGTCGAAGACGTCGATGGCACCCATATCCTTGTTTCCGGCTACCAAGCACGAGCCTATGGGCCAGGGCCAGTTACCGGCAGCATCTATCGGGTGACCTACAAGCTCGCTGAGGACCAGGAGATCATTCATACAGCACAATTCATCGGCCACACCAGCCAAGAGCAGCGCTATGTCTTCACCAAGGTATAGCCCATAACCAACAGCGAAACAGCACGCTTTCCCAACCACGACCTGCCTAGGCCGCCAATCGTCACCTGCCAGCCGCGCATGCGCTGCTGGACAACCACAGGTTAGCGATTTTGCGCTACAATAGGCGGGTTATACGTATTTGGTTTGGGAGACCGTATGTCACACGTGGAAGAGCTGGTATTGCGGCGGCTGATTGCAACCCAGGCGATTCGTGTGCGCCAGGATGCCGATGCCCCGCCCTTCTGGTATACGTCTGGTCTGCCGGGACCGTTCTACACCGCTACGCAGAACTTGATCGGCCAAGCAGTAGCCCCACAAATCTTAGCGCAGATCACCTATAGCCTTGCAACATTCAAACAGCCAGAGCAGCAGGCGGCGGCAGCCTGGAGCTTAATCTCCAAGCAGTGGCACGCCAATCCCGAGTACGATGAGCTAATCAGGGCGCTCGCTAGCTTCTTGCGCGCACAGCTTGCTACAGATAGCGTTGTCATCTCCGGCGGCGAGCGCCGCGACTGGTTTTTCTCGATACCGATCGCCCAAGTGCTCAATGTGCCGCATCTGGCAATCTTTAAGTCAGGTGCAAGCACGCTCACCGCACCCGATGGCACGCTACACCACCAGAGTCTCGGCGGGCGCGAGGTGGTCCATGTCGCCGATATCATCAATCAGGGCAGCAGCTATCTTGGTATGTGGCTGCCTGCGATCTCCGGGCAAAGCGCGTCAATCAGCACAACGCTGGGCGTGGTTGCGCGCAGCCGCGTCGGCATCAACGCCCTTGAGCAGCAGGGCCTGCGTGTGCTCACCGCGCTCCAGTTTGATATGGCCTGCTTCGAGCGCGTGCTTAAGCTCGGCGCAATCACCGAGTACGCCTTCAAGGATATTCAGCGCTACTTGGAGAATCCAGCCAGCTGGGTGCGCCACCTCTTCACCTACGAGACAGGCGCACTCCTCACTAGCGCCGCCAACGCCGATGCCCGCACACGCAGCCGTATTCAAACCTTTATCAGCATCGATCCCTACAGTCTGCGCGAGGAGTTTGCACCTGTTCTGCGCCAGCTTAGCGCAGCGATGCGCAGCTTCTAACCCTGAGCCTTACAGCATAACAGCGCCGCCCACCAGCTAACGTGATGGGCGGCGCTGTCGTAGCAGAGCAGATTACTTATCTTTGTTTTTACCATTGCCATGCCCGCGCCCATTGCCATGGCCAGGGTTGGCGGGCTTGCCAGCCCACGGCGGCGGGCCAGCGTGCATGTCGTCACTGTCGTCATCAGGATCGGCACAGTCAGGGCTCGTGGACTGGGCGTCGGCACAGGGCTTATCAGTGGGCTTGGCACTCTGGCCAGGGTTGGGCTGGCGCATGATCTGGCCGAGATTCGCATTGCGACGGCTCGCCGAGAGGCCAAGACTATGGGCGATCTCGCCCCAGCCCTCGCCAGCACTCCGCCGCTCAACAATAGTATCAAGCGATTGTCCAGATTGATCGGCCAAGCGCGCAGCAAAGATCAGGCTGCCAAGGCCCAGCTGCTGCTGATAGGACTGCACCTGCTGCGCCGTTAAGCCGAGCACGGCTGCGATGCGCTCTTGAACCCGCGACCACACGGCATCGCTGCGCTCTTGCGCGCTGGCAGCACCAACGCCGCCGGAGCACAAGCCGACCACCAACATCAATCGAAACACCGAACGTCCTGCTGAGCTACGCCACTGCATATGCCACTCCTAGATTGCGCTATCGTTGAACCAGACTGCACCCTCTACACCGCTACAGTACAGCAAATGATACGGCCAAACGCAAAAACCAGGACGAAAGTACTCCCCAAGCGGCTTGATCACGAGAACAACATGCTGCGGCGCGAAGTTTGCTATAGCCTCATCTAGTAGAACAAGGAGGTTCATCGTGGCACACAGCGCATCAATGTCATCACGCCAAGCATCAGCGGATGCCGATAGCTCCACACACCACCCCACGCTGATCGAATCCTTGAAAGAGTATGCGCGCGGCATCGCCGGCGGCCTGCTGTTTAGCCTACCGCTGCTCTACACTATGGAGATCTGGTGGGCGGGCTTTATTGCTGGGCCGTGGCGTTTGTGTATTCTCTTTGGCGTCACCTTCGCGCTGCTGCTTGGCTACAATCGCTTTGTTGGCCTCCACAACGACGCGACCCTGCTTGAAATCGCCGTGGACTCGATTGAAGAGATGGGCATTGGCCTCCTGCTGTCGATGGCCATCTTATGGATGCTTGGGCGCATTACGCCGCGCATGCCGCTGCAGGAGATCGTCGGCAAAACCGTGGTCGAGGCCATGAATGTGGCCATCGGCGTTTCTGTCGGCACCGCGCAGCTCGGTGGTCAATCACACCATGAGGGGCAGCAGCAAGATAACGCCGGCTCGCTCAGCGATAACAAGGCGCTCTTCGCCCAGCTGGTGCTGGCGCTCTGTGGTGCGGTGCTGATCGCAGCCAACGTTGCGCCAACCGAGGAGATTGTGTTGATCGCCGTTGAGAGCAACGCCTGGCATCTGCTCATGATGAGCGGCGTGTCGCTGGTGCTCAGCGCTATGATCCTCTTCTACAGCGATTTTACCGGCGCACCAAAGCGCGATCCTGACTCCGGATTTAGCACCGTGCTGCGGGGCACGGCGATCACCTACGGCATAGCGCTGCTGGCATCGGCAGCGATTCTGTGGTTTTTTGGCCGCTTCACAGGCACAGCCTTTGGCGTCGCGCTCGCAGAGACGATTGTGCTCGGCGTGCCAGCTGTGCTCGGCGCATCGGCGGGGAGGCTTCTACTTCAATGAAAAATCTTGAGAAAAATTGGCTTGAGTGGAGCGTGTTCGGTATCAGCGCACTGCTGGTGCTAGGCATGCTCGGCTATCTCGTGTACAACGGGGCGACATCCACCAGCAGCCCGCCGCTGCTGAGCGTCAGCGTTGGGCAGGGCGAACAGCACGGCGCACAGTACCTTGTGCCCATCACGGTCAGCAACGCTGGCTCGCAGACAGCCGAGGCGGTACAGGTGACGCTGACGCTGACCGGCACCCAGCCGAGCGAGGTGTCAAGCGTGCAGCTCAACTACGTGCCACGTGGCTCACAGCGCCAAGCCTGGGTCACATTTCATAGCGATCCGCACAGCGGATCAATCGAAGCCCGCATCGAGGGCTTTGCGCAGCCCTAGGCTGACGACCATGCCCTGGACACAGCCGCCAGCCTGACAATATCCTAACATAAAAAATAGTCATACAGACGTACTGATCAAGCACACGGTTGATCACCGTCACCACACCTGCGGGAGCGACAGGCGCATGGGCGAGCGGCATGGTAGCAGCGCGGATGCTCGCTGTTGCGTTGAGCTGACTAGTCATCGCTTGAACAATCACGGGCAGGATTAACTGCGCGGGCAGGTGCTCCAGCGCCCCGCTATCGCAGCCGATAGCGTCACGCGCCACACCAGCTGATCGACGCTCGCGCAGCCAGCCTGGGCGGAATACAGCGCCGTGCTGGCTGGCAGCAGCTCGTACGTCAGGCCAGGGCCAGCGTTATCCGCCAGCGGCGCAAGAATGTTGGTGTAGAGGGCATGATCATCCATTTGAAGATTGCGGCCGTCGGCAGCGGGCGGATTTGAGCCGTTGCGGCTGAGACAAGGTAGGCCAGCGCCAACCACGTTGTAGCCATGCGCCAACAGAGTCGAAGCTCCTTTCAAGCAGCACCTGTCCACTGTCGCAACACAGCGTCCAGAAACCATTCAAAAGGAGCCTGCGCCAACAACGCCGAGCTAACTTGTCCAGGCCATCGCGCTGAGCAGCACCTGATCGCGCCAGACTAAGCGCAGGGCCGCGTCGGCGGCCTGGACAGCGCAGAGGTCGCTGCACGCCAAATCGCTGCGAACGCTCGGCTGATAGGCGGCGAGGTCGAAGACGTGCAAGCCTGCCTGGCTAAAGCGGCGCTGCCAGCTGGCGAGGCGCTGATGACGCTCGACACGCTGAGCGCCCTCGCAGGCCAGCACGTTATGAATCTCACGCCCAAAGAACAGCTGCTCAATCAGCGCACGCTCATCTGGGCGCTCAGGCAGCAGCGTAGCCAATGCATCAAACGTTGCGGCATAGTGGCGCAGCGCCTCAGGGACGCGCTGGGTGAAGGCCAACTCGCTGTGCTCGGAGTCGACCTCGACGACCGTGAGCAGCGTCGGCTCAAGCGCACAGATGCGTGCAAGCACCGCCTCACGGCTCTGCGCTGGCTCAGGGGCGACATCGGCGGGCAAGATGTGGTGCAGCGACAGCACCGCGTTGACCAGCACCGGGGCCTGGCGCGGCTGAAGCCGACGCAGATCGGTCAGCGTCTCGATCGGCGCGATCACGGCGTCGAAGGTCAGCGGAATGCGCAGCACCTCGGCCTCCTGGCGCAGCCGCTGACCAACTGCCGCCATACGCTGCGCGGTGTCGCCGCTGGCGGCAGGCACCTCGACGCCTGTAATATGCAGTGGCACGCGCACCTGTTGGGCGGCCATGCGCTGCAGCAGATCGCTCCACTGCGTGCCCATGCCGATGCCAATGTCAAGCAGCCATGCACGCTCAAGCCGCGCAAGCTGATCGAGCAGGACCAGATTTGCGCTCACATAGCCAAAGCGGATCAGCGGCGTCTCCGTCGCCAGCACATGAAAGGCGCTGAGCATCGCGTCGGGCGTAGCGCCCTGCACATACAGATTACCGCCAGCAGATGAGCCAGCAATCCGCGCAAGCAGCGCATCAATGCACACTGCGGCCAAGCGCGCCTGCGCTGGCGCAAGTGTGGCGAGCGAATCGCGGCAGGCGCGCAGCTCAGCTTCCGCATCAGTGGCTGCGCCAGCGGCAAGCAGCTCGGACAGACGAATCAGACGCTGCCAGATCGGCGCATCAAGCGGCCATGTGTAGAGGGGCATACAAGGTCTCCTTAACACAGATAGTTGCAGCGCCATTATAGCGAAACAACGCGCCGCCGCCCATCGCAGCGGATGGGCGGCGGCGCACTGCCGACGGTGGCGATCAGACGGTGTGTACTGCTAGCGGCTCACCGCAGGCAGGTACACTTTGATCGCTGGTGCGACGACCTCGAACGGCCACTCGACACTGATGGTCTCATTGGTGACGGCATCGTGGGCCTGCACACTGGCAGTGTAGGTGCCAAGCGGCAGTAGCCCGTCGTCCGGCGTGAACAGCGCGCCGATGATCGCCGTCGAGTCAATGTCTTGCTCGGCGGTCAGCGGAGCGAAGGAGCCGCTGATCGAACCGCCCGCAGTGCTGGTCACCGTAAAGCTGTCGATGACCACGGGCCGGTTGAAGGTAATGCTCACGCGGTCGATCAACGTTGCAGCCAGTCCGCGCGTTGGCCAGGTAGCGTTCACGCCCAGCGCACTCAGCGTCACCTGCGTTGTGCTGCTGGGGCCAACATTGCCGCTGAGATCGTAGGCGGCGACAGCCACGGTGTGCGGCTGGCCCAGCTCCAGGCCATACAGCTCGTAGGCGGACAAGCGCTCCTCGACGACCAGCGGCGGCTGGCCATCGATGGCGATCTGATAGCCCACGACATCGGCCTCCGTCTGCGCACCATTCCAGGTGATCGACACCGCGCCATCGCTCAGCGCAACGGCAAGCAGGTTGCTGGGAGCGGCTGGAGCGCTGGAGTCGACGAGCGTGATCGGCTGCTTCTGCACCGTCGTGATGCCGCTCATGGTGTCCTCAACGCTCAGCGTCAGCGTATAGGTGCCAGCGGCCAAGATCGGCTGCCAGGTTGTTGTGCCGCTCAGGCTGGTGCTCGCAGGATCGAACTCGTTGGCGATGGCGTAGCGCGTGCCCTCGGCATCCTCAGCGTAGATATTCAAGGACAAGCCGTTGGTCACATGCGACGTCTGCCAAGCCAGGTCAAGGCTCTCGCCTAGCTCAAGGCTCAGCGGCGCTGCTGCTGCGGCGGCATCGGACAGGCAGGTGCTACTCGCGGTGCAGGCGTCGAAGGCATCGACCGCCGGTGCGGGTATCGCGCCAAAGATCGCCAGCTCGTTGCCTGGCTGCGTGACCAGCGACCAGGTGCCGACGGCCTGATCCGCAGCGTCGATGTGCAGCTTGTAGATGCGGTAGCTCTTGTCGGTCTCCTCGTAGAACAGCTCCTTGGTGAAGGTCGCGCCGCTGGGAGCGATCACGGCCAGCTCTTGCGGCGCAAGCGTGTTCGTGTCGGTGATGCCCTCGACGATCGTCAGCTCTGTGGTGCTGCCTGTCACGTTGACCTCATAGACGTCATCGTTGGGACGGAAGGCCGCCAGCGCTGGACGCAGCGCCGGGCGCACTGGCTGGTACTCGCTCATGCGCGTGCCGATGTCGATCTTCTGCCCTGGCGAGAACTGCGCAAAGACAAAGAAGCTTATGCCGAGGATTTTACTGCTGAGTCGCGCGCCCCAGACTTTCTGGCCTTTGTGATAGAACTTGCCGCCATCCATCATCACGCTGAACAGATGCCAGTCGTGCTTGGGGATGTGCAGCCAGCGCTTGTTGACAAACGTTCCGCGCGGGATCACCAGGTCCATCTGCACCCGCCCGTAGAACGTGAACTCGTTGGCAGCATCGCGGCCGAAGGCGATCTCCAGCGCGGCGTGAATGATGCCAGCGTGAATGTCGGCCTCAAGCTGGAAGGCCGTGCGCGTGATACGCAGGTTGACGCTGCTGATCTGATAGCCAAGCAGCGAGGCGCTCGCCGACGAGCGGAACTCAAACGAGGGGCGAATCTGCACGTTGACCGCGCCATCAAGGCCAACCAGCGACTTACCGGCGACCTGGAAGGCCATCGAGGCGCGCACGCCGAAGGCAACATTGAGCACGTTCGAGTCCATATCGAACGAACCCCAGATCTTGGTCAAGAAAAAGCCGGTGTTGCCCAGCGGGATCGCCGACGAGGGTATCGTGCCCTCAAAGGCCAGATAGACGTGGCGCAGGCCCACGCTGTGGGTCGAGGCGTTGTAGGCGATCTTGAAATCACCCTCGACGCTGAAGGTTTGTAGGTTGATCTTGGCTCCAGCGGCGATCACATAGGTGCCATCCGACTGACGCGAGAACTCCGCGTGCACATTTTGCACGCCCACGCCGCCCATCGTGAAGTCAGGCAGCCGGAAGGAGCCGCCCTGCACGCGGAAGCCTGCTGAGCCGCCGATCTCCAGGCCGGTCAGCGTCGTGCGTGCGCCGCCGAGGTTGCTCGGCAGGGTCAGCGAGACCGTCTGCGCGCTGATGCGGTTATCCACAAACTGCGCCTGGCTGACGCTGAACTCCAGCCCCACCAGCTTGAAGCTGAACTGGCTGATCGAGCCGGATACGCGGCCGTTCTTAATTGCCAGCGTACCGCTCAGCGTCACGTTATCGCCGCCGCTGGCGCTGCTGACCTTGTTGATCTGGATGGTGCCGTTGATGATGATCGAGTAGTTGCGCTGGCTATCAACGCTGACTGCGGCGGTGAGGCCCTTGAGCTTCAGCACATCGCCAATCGTCTGATCGGGAATGGCAAAGCTGCCGCTCAGGCCGCCCAGGCGTACGCCCTGCTTGGAGATGTGCAGGCCGCTGACGCTGATCGAGTTGTTGCCCCATGCGGCCGGTAGCTTGAGCGCTACGGTCTGGGCGGTGAAGGCGTCGTCAATATACTCCAGCTGGCTAACCTTCAGCTCCAGCCCGGCCACCTTCAGCGTCACATTGGACAGCGTGGCCGTCACATGGCCGTCATCGACGACGATATGCACACCGGCGAACTCGGCGCTGTCGCTGCCAAACTTAAAGGTGATGCGTGCATTCAGCTCAGCGCGCCATTTCTGCTGGTCGATCTCATAGCGGAACGTGCCGCTCAGCTGATCAAAGCGCACCGAGGCGTTGGATTGCGCATCGCCGCCAAGGTAGAACGCATCGCTGGTGGAGAAGTCCGCGCCTGCGCCACCAATCGTCAGATAGGGCGCTTCGGTCTGAATAACCACATTGCGCAGCGTCACCGCCAGCTTGACCGGCCCCGTCCACGACGAGGGCACATCCCAACTGGCCCAGTCGGCGACCAACTCGTAGCTGATAGCCTGCTCGCCACGGGCGGCAAAGACCTTCTGGCGGAAGCTCGCGGAGGCCATCTTCAACGTTTTGCCGGCGATATTGACCTCAAGGTTGTGCACCGTGCCAGCGACCACGCCATCGGCAATGCTGATGTTGAAGGCATCGACCGCAACGTTGCCGTTTTTGGGCAGGTTCGTCAGCTTGAGCGTGCCGCTCAGGCCAACCATATAGCTCACGCTTGTGCCAGAGCCAGCGGTCACGGTGAGGCCCAGCGTCGCCTGCAGGTTGCTCAGCACAAAGACGCCGTGGCCCAGGTCGAGATCGGGCATGGGGAAGTGGGTGCTAGCGCCGAAGCGGAACTTCGCCGGTCCCTTGCCGTCGATCACAAGGTCCTGCAGCGTAACCGTGCCAACGCCTGGCAGCGCAAACTGCACCTGATTGGCAGTGAGGCCCGCGTTGCTCACGGTGACGTCGCCGGTCAGCGTGCCGCCAGCCAGCTTCAAATTGATGCTGGTTGTAGCGCCGCCGCTGATCGCACCATTGGGGCCAAGCGCGAAGGTCACATTGCTGCGCAGCTCTTGGCTCTCGGGCAGCGCCAGCACGACGAGCGCTTGCAGGCTCACCTGCGGCTGAAGCACATTGACCGTGATCGTTGGCGTGATTTGCAGATCAGAGCTGCCGATTTTACGATAGAGCACCTGATTGTTCGGTGCCCAGGTCACGGCCCCGGTCGCTGGATCGATGGTGAAGGTGCCCAGGCCCAGCTCAATATTGCCCTGATAGATGGTCAGTGTGCCCTGCAGAGTGATCGGGCCGCCATTGGACCAGGTGGCCGTGCCGCTGATCGCAAAGTAGCGCTGGTTGGTCTGCTTCGACCCAACCGCCACATTGCCGCTAGCAGTGGTGCCGCTGGCATCCACAAACCCATCGGCCCAGATGCGAATGTTGCCAAAGTCGCGGTAGGACTGATTGGGCGGTGTGGTCGCGGTTGGCGTCGGCGTGGTCGCGGTTGGCGTCGGCGTCTGCGGCGTCGCGGTGGGCGTGCGCGTGGCCGTCGGCGTCTGCGGCGT
>JABXJS010000126.1 GCA_013538855.1 Herpetosiphonaceae bacterium | reverse complement strand
CACCCACGGTGGATGTTTTTGAGAAAGAATCGTCGCTGGTATGGTGCTGCGGCTCAGCGGGCAGAGTCTGCGCTGGTGCTGAAGCAACCGCTCAGGCTGTGGCTGGACACTGTGCAGATGTTTGGCTGCGGCTGTGGCCGTTTGATGCAATTTGCACCAGCGTGTAACCTAGTTAGGATCAGCGCCGTACTACAGGGTGTCAACAATCAACAACCTGTTATTTCTAGCAATCTAGGAGGATTTCTGCATGAACATGCTTCGACGTTCGGCTGGTGTGGCGGTGATGGCACTTGTCCTAACAGGGGTGATCGGCACCGCAACACCCACAGGCGTGGCGCGCGGCGGTGATGAGATCGTGGCCTCGGTGAGCTGGAACGGCGCGCAGCCGGACGTAGCGCGCGGTGGCGATGAGATCGTGGCCTCGGTGAGCTGGAACGGCGCACAGCCGGACGTGGCGCGCGGCGGCGATGAGATCGTGGCCTCGGTGAGCTGGAACGGCGCACAGCCGGACGTGGCACGCGGCGGCGATAGCATGCAGAGCTAGACAGCACAAATAGCGCTTGTGGTACAGCAAAAATAGCGCTTGCGGTGCGGATGAAAGACACTTCATCCGCACCTTTTTGATTCTCTGGCAACACTGGCAGGCGAAAGCGTCCGCAGCCTGCGGTTCACTCTTCACACGTTCTACACAAGGGTGGGCTACACTCGTGCACACTGCGCCGCGGTAGCGCGTGGGTGTGAGATGACGTCACGCCCGCTGGCTGTGCTGCTGCTCCGTGGGCTGCCCAGCTTAGGCGGTGTTAGGTTGGCGGGTGCCTGAGCGCAGGAGCTTAGCAGCAGGACTCGTCGCTGGCCATGCTGACCTCGCCAAAGCCGCGCACGCAGCAGCCGTTCTCGCGCGCATCGAGGCGAATCAGCAGGCGGCTGTCGTCGTAGGCGGCTAGCTCGGGCGCGGGCAGCAGCGCCGGAAAGCAGCTGACCACGTGATCCCAGAGCGCGGTCTGCTCCGGGGCAAAGCCATAGTACATCCACTTGCCGTCGCGGCGGGTGGTGACGAGGTTGGCGTGGCGCAGCTGCTGGAGGTGCGACGAGAGCGTGGACTGGCTGGCGTCGAGGGCGTCGCATAGCTCGCACACGCAGAGCTCGCTCTGGCGCAGCAGCAGCAGGATGCGCACGCGGGTTGGATCGGCCAGCGCCTTGGCCCAGGTGACAAGATTTGACATAAAAACACCTCAACAGCGACAGATCAACTGTGGAAATCTACGACTCAGCATACCACAAAGTCAGGAACCGCCGTAGCGCCACTGCCCGCTGCGCAGCAGCATTTCCGCGCATGGATCGTTGTGATACCAATGCACGGGGCGTCCCTATGTGTGTGGGCGGGTTTGGTCGCAACCCCAAGCTCCGGCAGGGTGACACCCTGCACTCAGGATGCAGGATAGATCCATCTAATCGACCTAATCGGCACCTGTGATTAACCACAGATGTGGTTGAATTGCCTCGCAGCGACCAACAGACGGCTGTGCGGGCCACACGGGCAATCGCCATAGCGCACGCCCGCCGAGATAGCTCCCGGCGGGCGTGCGCTTGTTGCTGCCAATGAAACGTATGCTGATTTTAGCAGCAGCCGCCGCCGCAGCAGCCCTCATCGCCGCAGCAGCCATCGTCGCACGGGCCAGCCATCCAAATCGTGTTGTACATCGGGTGTCTCCTGTAGTGAGTGATGTAAACAATCAAACATATCGCGATATATTGATATGTTAGCCGATGATGAAGCGAATGTCAAGCACCAATTAAGGCTGGTTTGCTCTATAATTCGCTGTCAGTTAAGCGTGATAAAGCTAGAAAGTGAGGCATGGGATGCGACCACGGGTGTTGATTTTATGCACGGCCAACTCGGCCCGCTCGCAGATGGCCGAGGGACTGCTGCGCAACATTGTCGGTGCAGGCATGGAGATCTACAGCGCTGGATCTAAGCCGTCGGTGGTGCATCCGCTGGCGCTAGCGGCGCTGCGCGAGCGCGGCATCGACATCAGCCAGCAAACCTCAAAGCACCTCAGCCAGTTTCTCACGCAGCCCTTCGACTATGTGATCACCGTCTGCGACAGCGCCGCCGAGACCTGCCCGCTGTTTCCCGGCCCGGCCGTGCGCATCCACTGGAGCTTCCCCGACCCGGCTGCCGTGCAAGGCGACGAGCAGGCGCAGCTCGCGTCCTTCCGCACGACGCGCGACGCGATCGAACAGCGCCTCAAGGACTGGGTGTCCACACTATAGGGCGCGAGCTGGCCCTGGGCTTGGGCGCATGCTGGTACATTTATTGCCCGCGTAAGCCCAGCAGATGCGGGAGCGACTGCCGCAGGCGATCACGGGTGTGATGTGTTCGGATAGCGTGTGCCTGTGCTGGATGTCAGCAGTCGAACACCGACCAGCAGATGCTGTTGCGCAGCCGCTGATCATCAAGCACGAGGTCGCGGATAGCCGCCGGGAGCTGCTGGCGCTGCCACTGGCACTCGAGCCGTCCGGCTTGCTCAGCGGCACCAGCTGGCGCGGCGGCGCGCACGGCCTTGATCGCGTAGGCGGCTGCACCAAGCTCGTGGGCGGCGACATGGGCGACCGCCGCAGCCTGAGCCGCAGCGTAGGCGGCATAGCGCGCCGCCCCGCTCAGATCGCGGGCGGCGGCATTAGCGTGGCCAGCGGCTGTCCGCGACTGCGACATCGTGACCGCGCCGCGCACCCAGGCGCTCGCCTGCTCAAGCGCATAGCGCGGGCGCTGGTCAGCCGGTCGAACGGTCTCGAAGAGATGCAGGACATGCTCGGCGCATGCGGCGGCCCACATGGCAAGCAGGTGATGATCGGCATCAGTCAGCGACCCGCCGCGGCGGATCGTGATAAAGCGTGGATCGCGAACGTTCGGCAAAATCACGGCGGCACCATCCTCTGCGGCATCTGCCCAGCGCTATGCTTCCGCTGCGCCTGAGTAGAAGGCGATGCCGTCAACTGCGTCAAACGATGCTTGGAGTATAGCACCATGAAACAGTAGCGAGCGCATGGTCTTGTGGGTGCCGCATCCTGGCAGCTAATCCATCCGTGCGGCGTACGTGTCCCTGCGCTCCTACGCCAGAGAGCTGGGCAGGTGTAGCGGGCGCGGACGTGCGCGCGGCGTGAAAGCCGCCATGATTTGCGGTGCCCGACCGTGATAGAGGAGGACTATGAACGATTTCAATGTGCTGCTGACGGTGTTTGGCGCTACGCTGGTGCTGATCGGACTTGGCTCGAAGTGGCTGGAGGGCAGCCCGCTGCCGCCGACGCTGCTGGCGCTGGTGCTTGGCATCGTGATCGGTCCAGTGGGCTTTAATCTTTTTGACCCTACCGCTATACCGGCGAGCACTGTGCTGCGCGAGCAGCTGGCGCGCCTGACACTGGCAATCGGTCTGATGGGCGTTGCGCTGCGCATCCCGCGCGCCTACCTCAAAGAGCACTGGCGCGCGATGCTGGCGCTGATCGGCGGCGGTATGCTGCTGATGTGGGCGATCAGCACAGCGATCTTCTACGTTCTATTGGACATGCCGCTGGGGCTGGCGGCGCTGATTGGCGGCATCGTTACGCCGACTGATCCGGTGGCGGCCAGCCCGATCGTGACCGGTGCGGTGGCCAAGGCCAACCTGCCGCAGCGCCTGCGCCTGGCCATCTCGTTCGAGTCCGGGGCCAACGACGGCCTGGCCTACCTGTTTGTGTTTCTGGCGTTTCTCTTGCTGGAGCGCCCAGCAGGTGCTGCGCTCTCCGAGTGGTTTGTGCACACGCTGCTGTGGGAGGTTGTGGTGGCCACCGGCTGCGGCATGCTGCTTGGCTACGTGTTTGGCAAGCTGCTGCGGCGCGCCGAGCGCGCAGGCGTGATCCAGGCGAACTGGCGGCTGATCTACACGGCGGCGCTGGCGCTGTTTGCGGCCGGGCTAGGGCGTGTGCTGAACAGTGACGAGGTGCTGGTGGTGTTTGTGGCTGGCGTGATGTTCACGCAGGTGATTAGCGCCGACGACCGCGAGAACGAGGAGCAGGGCCAGGAGGCCATCAACCGCTTCTTCGCGATTCCTATTTTTATCTTTATTGGCGCAGCGCTGCCCTGGGCTGGCTGGGGCGAGCTAGGCTGGAGCGGTATTGCGGCGGCTGTTGCCGTGCTGCTGCTGCGGCGACCGCTGACCCTGCTGCTGCTGCGGCCGCTGCTGAGTCCGGTACACTCGCTGCGCGAGACGCTGTTTCTGGGCTGGTTCGGCCCAGTTGCGGTGTCGGCGCTGTACTATGCCGCGCTGTTCGAGGAGCGCATGGGCGATCCGCTGGTCTGGCATGTGACCAGCCTCGTGATCTGCGCGTCGGTGCTAGCCCACGGTGTGAGCGGCGCGCCGCTGACCAAGCTGCTTGGTCGGCACGACCGCGATGAGCAGACGTAGGGCCGATGCTCCTCGTTTGGCGGGCTGGCGCTGCTGGCTGTTTATGGCCTTCTCCCCATGGAGTGGCACAGTGACTCCGATTGTAGCGTGTGATCCTTAAAAACGTCAAAAATTGGTAAATGCTGTGCCCGATTTTAGGGCTAACTTGTGCTATGCTGCTCGTATGAGTTCTGTATGTGAAGGAGCTGTCTATGTGGCGAATTCGGATTGGAATGGTGCTCATGTTGGCGCTGCTGGCCTGTTTGCCAGTGGTCAACGTCGCCGCCGATGCTGGCGTTGGCGACGATAAGGCGGGGACGCTGCTCTACACCTTCCCTGACGGCGTGGTCGTCTACCCCGAGGGCATCGCCTATCACCCTGGCACCGGCGACTTCTTTGTTGGCAGCACCGCCGATGGCACCGTCTACCGCGGCAACGTCTGGAGCGGCAAGCGCTCGCTTGAGCCGTTCCTGCCTGGTGGCGCAGACGGACGCGGCGCGGCCCTGGGCATGAAGGTCGATCAGCACGGCTTCCTCTGGATTGCTGGCGGGCCAACTGGCACGATCTGGATGTACGATGCGGTGACTGGGCGCTTCCTCTCGTCGTTCTACAATGGCGTGGCAGGCTCGTTTATCAACGATGTGGCCATCGCCCCCGATGGCGCGGCCTACTTCACCGACTCGGCGCAGCCCTACCTCTACCGCGTCGCCGCCAATGCGCAGGGCGTGTTCACCTATGAGCTGTGGCTCGACCTGCACAATACGATCATTCCCTACGACGCCGCCTTCAACCTCAACGGCATCAGCGCCACCGGCGATGGCCGCTACCTGATCGCTGTCCACAGTGCCACGGGCGAGCTGTTTCGCATCGCAACCGCGTCCAAGGAGATCACGCGCATTGATGTTGATACGGCCCTCACCGCTGGCGACGGCATCTTGCTCGATGGCCACACGCTCTATGTTGTGCGCAATCAGTTTGCGCAGATCGCCAAGGTGGAGCTGAGCGACAACTTCAGCAGCGGCAAGGTTGTGGATACGCTCAGCAGCTCGACTTTCCGCACGCCAACCACGATCACTAAAGTTGGCGACCGCCTGCTAGTGGTCAATTCGCAGTTCGGCGCGCGCGCCACGCAGAATCCTGTGCTGCCGTTTACGATCAGCAGCGTGCCACTGATGCGCAACTAGAGCGCTGCTTTTGATCTAGGCCGTACTTGCATGTCCACGCATGGCTGGCCGAGCATTGGGATGTGTGGCTATGCTCGCGGTGCTCCAGGCGCTCGGCGCGGTGTCGCCTGCGCCAGCACAGGGTGGCTAGGTATGTGCGCCGCTGCAACAGCCCGGCGCACATGCTGCGTTTAGCGCACCACCGTTTGTTCCGGCTGGGCGAAGGCGTCGCGAATGCGCTCGACGTGCGGGTCGATGATGTCCAGCTGCGCGATCTCGGCCTGGCTAAAGTAGCCGTAGGCCAGCGTCTCGTCGCTGAGCCGCAGCGTGCCAGCGAGCAGCTCAACGGCGAAGTTGAGCGAGTAGAGCTGAAAGCGGTTGCCGTCGTTGTACTGGATGACCATATGCGGGCTGCTATAGACGCCGAGCAGCCGCGTCACGCGCACGCGCAGCCCGGTCTCCTCCCACACCTCGCGCTCGCACGCCTCGCTGACGCTCTCGCCAACCTCGACGGCTCCGCCGGGCAGGCACCAGCGCTGGTTGTCCTCGCGCTGGGTCAGCAGAATCTTGCTGCCGCTGGCGTCGAACAGTGTGGCCGAGCAGCCGAGCAGCAACCGCCCGCTGCGTCCGATCCGCTCACCATGCAGATACTGCGCCATTGTCTTGCTCCTTATGTTAGGCGACTGCGATGCCTTGGCCGCGTGCAAACTCTGCCATATCGTAGCACACTTGGCTGCTGGCATAGCAGCGCGCTGGGGCCGTCGTTGCTGCTGAAAATAGCGTCTGTGGTTGCGCGCTGGCGGTGCTGGTCACCCAAAGGGTTCTCGTCTCGCGCGCTCAGGCATGGCAACCACGGAGCGCGGTCGGACCAGCTCACCTGCCGCCCGGCGGCGACGGTGGCGCAGCGCAGGCGCAGGGCAATCGCGGCGAGGGTGCGGGCGAGCAGCAGCGCAGGCGCACGGCTGAGCTGTAGCGGCT
>JABXJS010000125.1 GCA_013538855.1 Herpetosiphonaceae bacterium | reverse complement strand
GTGCTGCACCACGCCGCCGCTGCGCCACCGCGCCCGCCGGGCCGACCGCTGCGCCGTGCGGATTGCCCGCCGCACACCCTCACAATTAACCACCGCGCCCATTTTCTATGCTGTGGCGTGAACGCGGCTGAGATAGTTCAGGACGATGCGGTTGAACTCGGCGGGGTGCTCCATGTTGGGATGGTGGCCGGCATTGTGGAGCGTAAGCTGGGCCGCGCCGACGATCTGCTCGACAAGCATGGTGGCGACAGCGTGGAGCATCGGCGCGTCGGCGCTGCCGATGAGCACGAGGGTGGGCGCTTTGACAGCACGCAGGCGCTCGTAGGTCGGCGGCTGCGGCACATCGGCGACAGCACCAGGGACAGGGCGGCGCGAAAACAGCTCGGTGGTCAGCTGCCTGGTGCGCTCGCGCACAGCGGGATCGACCTGCTCGGGCTTGCGCGCGCCATCGGTGAAGACATGCAGCGTGGCCTCGACCGCGCCAGCGATATCGCCGCGCTGGAAGAACTCCGGCAGCTTGAGGAATTCAGGCGGAATCTGCTCCAGCGGCGGCTGGTAGCCGGTCAGTCCAGCGCCAACAAGCGTCAGGCTGTTGACGCGCTCAGGGGCGTTGACCGCAGCGTCGAGGCAGATGCCGCCGCCGCCAGAGCAGCCGATCAGGTCTGCGCGCGGCACATCGAGGTGATCGAGCAGCGCCAGCAGGTCGGCCATGTGCGAGTAGGGCTGCGGCGGCAGGCTGGAGCGGCCGAAGCCGCGCGCATCATAGCGAATAACGCGATAGCGCTCGGCGAGGGCAGCGACCTGTGTGTCCCACTGGCGGCTATCGAGCAGGTGGCTGTGTAGCAGCACCACCGGCGGGCCGCTGCCGACAACCTCAATGTAGATGTCCGCGCCATTGATGCTGGCTGTGCCTGTGTGCGGTGCCATACATATCTCCTTCTTCTACGTAGAGCGGGCTTGCGCAAGCTGCGCTACCGGCAGCGTATCACGGCGGCATGCGGCCCGTCAAACCGCTGGCGATCAGTCATAGCATGGATGGCACGCAGGCGCAGACCGACTATAATCAGCGTAGCGACCAGCCATCTATACCAGGCAAGGAGCCGGCTATGCGCATACTTGACCTATCCGATTCGACCTATCAACAGCTAGCAGCGACGTGGGCGCTATTCACCGACATTCGCGCGCGCTTCGATGGCCCAGGCGAGGAGCGCGGCGGCCACGAGCGCGTGGGCGTGACGCCGGTGTACGTCAAGAAGTTCGGCCCAGCAGTGGCGCAGGTCTTCCCCGAGGCCCAGCGCTTCACCGTCGAGTCCTCGTTCAGCGCGGCACAGCTCGCGGCGGTGAATGCGACACTGGTGGCGCTGAAACAGCATCTCTGCGGCCAGCAGGGGCCAGCGGCGCTGAGCGCGCAGATCGTGGTCAGCTATCGCAGCGTGACCCAGCCCTACTACCTCAAGGCGCTGCTGCTGAGCACCGAGGCGGCGCTGCGGGCGTTTATGCAGCAGCAGCCGGAGCACGCGGCGGTGCTCGATGCGATCTTCCGCGTCGCTGGCGGCGAGGGCTTGCGCGACATCGTGCGCGTCTACGGCGCACACTATCTTGAGCAGGAGATCGACGGCGCAGAGCTGAGCATCCCCGACCTGCTAGCCTTCGTCGATGTGCACGACGACACGCGCATGATTGACGGCACGCTCCAGCAAGTGAAGTATGAGGTCTGGTGTCCAGGCACCGATCTAGCGCGCGAGGTGCTGCGCCAGTGTCAGGCGGCGGTGCGCACGCTGGTGCAAGCTGAGGCGGTGCACATGGCCCTGCCGCTGGCGGCCGAGGTTGCCGCGCTGCCCGGCGAGGTGTCGAGCTATCTAAACCGTGCAGTGGCCCAAGAGTGCGCGGCGCTGCTGCATCAGTACGGCGTTGTGTGAGCGACCACGCCAGCCCCTGATACAGCGGCGATACTGTGCGCGCATAGGACAGATTGGCGTATTGCGAGGGCTGCGGGCGCTATGCTATACTGCTCAGGCAGTCACACCACCCGCCCGAGTTGGACACCCTACGTTACATACCCCGTCTTGGCGCTGAGCGAGAACCAGCGCTGCGCGATACTGCTCTACGCTTGCCTTGGCAGGCGTTCTTGCGGTTTAGCGCAAGGCCGAGGGATGCCATAGCGCCGCTGATTCTCGCTATGGCTGGGAATGTTAGGAGATGCAGCTGATGACACTGCCCGCGTATGTCGAAGATGGCGTCGGTCTCCCCGTCTTTCGTGGCCCCTACATGCAAGAAGATGCCGAGCTTGGCGTGCTGCTGCTCCACGCAGACAAGCAGAAGCTGCAGGACCTGTGCGATCACTACCTGAACGGCCCAGCCCAGGGTGCGGTGCGCTACAAGGCGCTGCTGCCCTACGTGATGCTGGTGCTGACCAACATGACGATCTACTCGCTTGATCCGGCTGACATCAATATTGGGCGCATGCAGGAGGCCGACCTCTCGTTCTGGGTGCTGGTCGCGGTGGAGAAGTACAAAAACGGGCGCTATGTGTTCGATCACCTGGCCTGGTATCTGCCGTACGTGTTCGTCAACAACCCGTATGCCGTCGCCACCGGCCGCGAGGTCTATGGCTTCCCTAAGATCTACGCGCAGTTTGACCTGCCGCAGAACATACGCAATCCCGAGTTCAGCGTCAACACGCTGGCCTTTGCCAACTTCGGCCCCAACGAGCAGGGCACGCAGCAGTGGCTGATGAGCGTGCGTCGCAGCAGCGATGCCAACAGCGACCAGCCCACCAGCGCGGCCAAGGAGTGGAGCCACGCCACCGAGGCCGTCGGCGCGATCATCAAGCTGCTAGCCGGCAACGAGCGCGGCGCTGTGTCGCTGCTCGACGAGGCCAAGACGCTGATCGACCTGGCCAGCCACTTCTCGCTGAATGTGCCGATGGTCTTTCTGAAGCAGTTTCGCGACGTGGCCGACACCACGCTTGCTGCATACCAGGCGGTGATCGAGGCTCCGGCTCGCCCAACGAAGTTCCGCGGCGGCTGGCTGCTGCGCGATACCTACGAGGTGCACCTGAACCAGCTCGCCAGCTTCCCGCTGGCCGAGACCATGGGGCTGCAGATGACCAACGGCGTGCAGCAGGCCGCCGCAGGCTTCTGGATCAACATGGACTTTGTGATGGAGTTGGGCAAGGTGGTTGCGCCACCGCAGCCGCCTGCGCCACAGCCCAAGCGCAAGATCGCCGTGCTTGGCGGCGGCGTGGGCGCGATGGCCGCCGCGTTTGCACTCACCTCCGAGCCAAACTGGCAGCAGCGCTACGACGTCGACGTGTACCAGCTTGGCTGGCGCTTGGGCGGCAAGGGAGCCAGCGGCCGCCAGCAGGACGACGGCGAGCGCATCTTGGAGCACGGGCTGCACATCTGGTTTGGCTTCTACGCCAACGCCTTTCACGTGATGAACGCCTGCTACGAAGAGCTGAACCGCTCGCCGGATGCGCCGCTCGCCACCATCGCCGACGCCTTCAAGCCGCAGAGCGTCGTCGGCGTCACCGACTTCTGGCGCAATCAGTGGACGCCGTGGCTCTTTAACTTTCCCACCAGCGACGAGGTGCCCTGGGATGGGGCGGTCGAGCGCTCGCCGTTCACCTACCTGAAGAAGCTGATCGAGTGGGCCTACCAGATGTTCAAGGACTTCCGCAGCCACAGCGCCGCCCTCACCAGCGCCGCGCCGCAGCCAGAGCCTGGCTCGCTGGAGGCCGAGGTCGTCGAGCGCACCCGCGAGATCGCCACCGTCGCCGCCGATGTGCTGCGCCGCATCGCTGGCAGCGACGCAGCCGCCAATGCCGCCCCACCGCATCCCGCCCATCTCGTGGCGGCCAACGCGCTCGCCGAGACCATGCACCAGCTCGGCCAGCACTTCGAGGACCGCCACCGCATCACCGCAGCGCCAGCCGGCGAGCACGTCTCCATCCCGCTGCACCATCGCTTCCTCGCCACGGTTATCGACCAGCTGCGCGCCGAGCTAAAGCACTATGAGAGCACGCTCGAGAGCCTGCCCGAAAAGCTGCGCGAGCTGTGGATTCTGCTCGATCTGGCGCTGGTCAATGGCTACGGCCTGCTGATGAGCGGCGTGCTGACCCACGGTTTCAGCATCATCGACGATATCGAGTACCGCCAGTGGCTGCTCAAGTACGGTGCCTCCGAGACGGTGGCCTACTCGGCTCCGGTGCGCGCCTACTACGATCTGGCCTTCGCCTATCCGCAGGGCAACGTTGGCCCCAATGAGCCTTCGACCGCTGGCAACACCGGCGCGGGCACGGCGCTGCACAGCATCCTGCTCATCCTCTTCGCCTACAAGGGCGCGGTGATGTGGAAGATGCAGGCCGGCATGGGCGATGTCGTGTTTGCACCCTTCTATGAGGTGCTGCGCAAGCGCGGCGTCAAGTTCCACTTCTTCCATAAGATCACCGCGCTAGAGCCAGCAGCCGACGGCAAGCAGATCGATAAAATTCTGTATAATCGTCAGGTAACGCTCAATGACGGTGCCGATTTCTATGAGCCGCTGATCAATGTCAATGGCCTGCCGAGCTGGCCCAGCGCGCCGCTGTACGACCAGATCGCCCAGGGCCAGCAGCTTCAGGAGCAGAACATCAATCTTGAGTCGGCCTGGACGCCATGGGTCGATGTCGAGCAGGGCCTCGTGCTGCAGCGCGGCGTCGACTTCGACGAGGTGGTGCTGGGCATCTCGCTTGGCGCGCTCAAAGATATCTGCGCGCCGCTGGTGGCGATCAACCAGGACTGGGCCGCGATGGTCAACAATGTCCAGACCGTGCAGACACAGGCGATGCAGCTGTGGTTCACCCAGAACCTGGCCGGGCTAGGCTGGACCGGGCCAAGCTCGATCATCGACGCCTATGCGCAGCCCTTCAACACCTGGGCCGATATGAGCCAGGTGCTGGCGGCGGAGGACTGGCCGAGCGGCGCGCAGCCCGGCAACGTCTCGTACTTCTGTGGCCCACTCCAAGACGCACCGGTGATCCCGCCCTACAGCGACCACGCTTTTCCCGAGCAGCAGCTGCTGCGCGTCAAGCAGGCCGCGAGCGCCTGGGTCAAGGCCAACCTCGGCCGCTTTATGCCCAATGTCGTGGATAGCGACGGCAACGTCAACTGGTCGCTGTTCTTCGACAGCGCCGACCAGGACGGCGAGGCGCGCTTCTGGGCGCAGTTCTTCCGCGCCAACATCGACCCAACCGAGCGCTATGTGCTCTCCGTTGCTGGCACCAGCCAGTACCGCCTACGCGGCGACCAGTCGGGCTTCGCCAACTTGGTGCTGGCCGGCGACTGGACCGACAACGGCGTGCTCAACGTCGGCGCGGTCGAGCCAGCGGTGATCTCCGGCCTGCAGGCCGCCCGCGCGCTCTCCGGCACGCCGCTCAGCATCGTTGGCGAGCACCCAGAGCGCGCCGCTGGCGATCAGCCTGTGTCCACTGCGGTTCCAACCGCCATTCAGCCGTAGGAAGCCTTGGGAAGGAACTCGTTATGCTCAACCTGCCCGGATACGATCTCAAAGAACGCCTGCACTATGGCAACCACTCTGTGCTCTATCGCGCCGAGCGCCTGGCCGATCGCAAGCCGGTCATCCTCAAGACGCTCCAGCGCTCCTATCCCACCGCCGAGGAGATCGCGCGCCTGACGCTAGAGTACGACCTGCTGCGCTCGCTCGATGTGCCCCACACGGTGCGCGTGTACGCGCTAGAGCACGAGCGCGGCAAGCCAGTGATTGTCTTTGAGGACGGAGCCGGGCTTGCGCTGTCGCAGGCCTTTCCCTCGCGCCTGCCACTCGACGATTTTCTGCGGCTGGCCATCGAGTTGGCCACGGCGCTGAGCGAGATCCACACCCGCCAGATCATCCACAAGGATATCAACCCCTCCAATGTAATCGTGTATCCCAGCGATGGTCGGCTCAAGCTGATCGACTTTGGCATCGCCTCGCTGCTGCCACGCGAGGAGGTGCAGCTCACCAGCCCCACCATGCTGGAGGGCACGCTGCCCTACATCGCGCCAGAGCAGACCGGGCGCATGAATCGCGCTGTCGATCAGCGCTCCGACCTCTACTCGCTCGGCGCGACGCTCTATCAGCTGCTCACCGGCCAGCCGCCCTTCATCACCAACGATCCGCTGGAGATGATCCACAGCCACCTCGCCCGCACGCCCCGCGCCCCGCGCCAGGTTAGCCCCAGCGTGCCCGTTCAGCTCTCCTTGATCATCATGAAGCTGCTGGAGAAGAACGCCGAGGATCGCTACCAGAGCGCCGCTGGCCTGCGCGCCGATCTGCAGCGCTGCCTGGAGGACTGGGAGGAGCAGCAGAGCATCACGCCGTTTGAGCTGGGCCTGAACGACAAGCCCGACCAGCTGCGCATCTCGCAGAAGCTCTACGGGCGCGAGGCCGAGGTGCAGACGCTGCTGCAAACCTTCGAGCGCGTGGCCGAGGGCGGCGTCGGCCTCACGCTGGTCTATGGCTACTCCGGCGTCGGCAAGTCGTCGCTCATCCACGAGCTGTACCGGCCACTCGTCGAGCGCCGCGGCTATGTGATCAGCGGCAAGTGCGACCAGCTCAAGCGCACCACGCCCTACGCCGCGCTCATCCAGGCGCTGCAAGACCTCGTGCGCCAGCTCTTGACCGAGACCAGCGCCGAGATCGCGCGCTGGCGCGAGGCCCTGCTGGCCGCGCTTGGCACCAACGCTGGCGTGCTGATCGAGATGCTGCCGGAGCTGGAGCTGATCATCGGCGCGCAGCCGCCTGCACCAGCGCTCCCGCCGCAGGAGGCCCAGAACCGCTTCATCTTCACCTTCAGCAGCCTCATGCGCGTGCTGGCGCATCCGGCGCATCCGCTCGTACTGGTGCTCGACGACCTGCAGTGGATCGATAACGCCACGCTCAACCTGCTCACCTCGCTGCTGGCCAACCCCGAGACGCTCAGCCTGCTGGTCGTCGGCGCATACCGCGATCACGAGGTGCCAGCGTCGCATCCGCTGCTGGCCGCGCTTGGCGAGATCGAGCGCGCCAGCGTGCAGATCGACCGCATCGCGCTGCGGCCACTCGATGCGCACGGCGTCGCCGCACTGCTCGCCGACACGCTCGGCCGCCCGCCAGACGATGTCGCCGAGCTGGCCCAGGTCGTCAGCGCCAAGACCAACGGCAACCCATTTTTCGTCGGCCAGTTTGTGCTGCTCTTGCACCAGCAGGGGCTGTTGAGCATCGACGCCGACTCCGGCGACTGGCGCTGGGATACGGCGGCAATCGAAGCGCTGGAGATCACGCCTAACGTCGTCGATCTGATGATCAACAAGCTCGGCCAGCTGCCTGCGGCCACCCAGCGCCTGCTCAATCTCGCCGCCTGTATCGGCAACCGCTTCGATCTGGCAATCCTGGCGCTGATCTCAAACCAGGAGCCACGCGATGTGCTCAACGATCTCTGGCCAGCGCTGATGTCCGGCCTGCTCATCCCGCTCGATGACCAGTATCGTCTGTCGGCGGACAGCGAGCGCAGCACCGCCGTCTTTCGCTTTCTGCACGACCGCGTGCAGCAGGCGGCCTACTCGCTGATCGCCGCCGACGAGCGCACCCGCGCCCACCTGCTGATCGGGCGGCAGTGGCTGCAGACGCTGGCCGATGATGTCGATGAGCACGTCTTCGATCTCGTCAATCACCTCAACCTCGGCCACACCCTGATCACCGATACCAACGAGCGCCTACAGCTCGCCGAGCTTAATCTGCTGGCCGCCCAGCGCGCCAAAAGCGCCATCGCCTACGACTCGGCCCTGCGCTACCTTGACGCCGCCCTCGATCTGCTCTCGTCCGACGAGCGCAAGGCGGATCGCGGGCTGGCGCTGGCGCTGCTGCGCGAGCACGCCGAGTGCGCCTACCTGCTTGGCCAGTGGCAGGCGGCCGAGGCCAGCCTGGAGGCGGCCGCCGCCTACGCCCAAGACGCGATTGAGCACGCCGAGCTGGGAGTGCTGCGCGCCGCGATGTACACCACCCAGGGCCGCTACTACGAGGCGCTGGTCTCGGGCGCGCAAACCCTGCGCCTGCTGGGGCTGGAGCTGCCCGCGCCCGACGAGACCATCGACGTCGTGCCCGAGCTTGTGCGCATCCAGGGCCTGCTCGGTGATCGCCCCATCCCTGACCTGCTCAACCTGCCGCCGATGACCGATCCAGCCCTGATGCTGGCCACGCTGCTGATGACGCGGCTCGCCGCCGCCGCCTACTTCGTCAGCCAGGACCTCTTCACGCTGCTCGTGCTCAACATGGTCGGCCTCTCGCTGGAGCACGGCAACTCCAGCTACTCGTCGTATGCCTACACGATCTACGGCGCGCTGCTGTGCATGGCCCTCGGCCAGTACGAGGCCGGCTACCAGTTCGGCGAGCTGGCCTTCGCCGTCGATGAGCAGCTGGGCAGCACCCACCTGCGCCACCGCACCTACCACAGCTTTGGCACCTTCATCAGCCACTGGACCCAGCCGGTCACCGCCAGCATCGACACGCTGCGCCTCGGCTTCCAGTACGGCCAGGAGAACGGCGACCTGATCTACGCTGGCTACTGCGGCAACGTCGTGATCTATGATCGCATGCTTAGCGGCCACCAGCTTGGCGATGTGTTCAGCGAGAGCGAGCGCTATCTCGACTTTGTGCTGCGCGCCAAGGACCAGGACACCGCCGACAACTTGATTGTGACGCAGCGCTTTATTCGCAGCCTGCAGGGCCGCACCACCAGCCCCACCAGCCTCGACGACGACGACTTCAGCGAGGCCGAGTTCATCGCGCACCTCAGCGCCATCGACATGAAGCTGCCGCTCGGCTGGTACTCCATCCTCAAGGCGCGCTCCTGCTATCTGTTTGGCGAGTACGCGCAGGCGCTGGCGGCCGCCAAGCAGGCCCAGGCGCTGCTGCCCTTCTCCATCGGCCTCTACCAGGTGCCCGAGCACACCTTCTACTACGCGCTCACGCTGGCCGCGCTCTATCCCGACACGCCCGCCGCGCAGCAGCCGGCGCGCCTGGAGGAGCTACAGGCCATGGCCGCGCAGCTGCACACCTGGGCCGAGCACTGCCCGGCCAACCATCGCCACAAGGCGCTGCTTGTCGCCGCCGAGCTGGAGCGGATCAGCGGTGCCCAGCAGGCCGCCCTTGACCTCTACGAGCAGGCGCTTGACGCTGCCGCCAGCCAGGGCTTTGTGCAGCACGAGGCGCTGGCCGCCGAGCTGGCCGCCCGCCTCTACATCCAGCGCGGCAAGCAGCGCATCGCCTCGGTCTACCTGCAGGATGCCCGCTATGCCTACGCCCGCTGGGGCGCGACCGCCAAGGTGGCCGCCCTCGACGCGGCCTTCCCGCAGCTGGTGCGCCTGGGCCAGCGCCGCGGCAGCATCGACCTGAACCAGACGATCTTCACCCGCACCGAGAGCACCGGGGCCGACCTGTCGAGCTTCGATCTGCGCACCGTGCTCAAAGCCTCGCAGGCGCTCTCTGGCGAGATCCGGCTGCCACAGCTGCTCGAAACCCTGCTGCGCGTGGTGATGGAGAGCGCCGGTGCCCAGCGCGCGCTGCTGCTGCTGCCCGCCGACGGCGCGTGGTTCATCGAGGCCGAGAGCCTGGCCGATGGCCCCGAGCCAGAGCTGCTTCAGTCCATCCCCATCGATGCCGCGATCGACGGCCAGCCCATCCTGCCGCTGTCGGTCATCAACTACGCCCTGCGCACACGCCAGCCGCTGCTGCTCGACGATGCCCTGCACCGCGGCCGCTTCACCCAGGACAGCTATGTTCAGGCCCACGCCGTGCGCTCGGTGCTCTGCCTGCCGCTGATCAACCAGGGCGCGCTCGCCGCTATCCTCTACCTGGAAAATCGCCTCACCGAGGCGGTGTTTACGCCCAACCACCTGGAGCTGCTCAAGCTCATCGCCGCCCAGGCCGCCATCTCCATCGAGAACGCGCGCCTCTACACCACCATCCAGAGCAGCGAGGAGAAGTTCCGCAAGCTCTTCGAGGACTCACGCGACGCGATCTTTATCTCCCTGCCCGACGGCAGCATCACCGATGTCAACGACGAGTGCGTGCAGCTGCTTGGCTACTCCCACGCGGAGCTGCTGCACATGAACGCCGCCCAGCTCTATGTCGATCTTGAGGATCGCCGCCGCCTGCGCGATGAGCTGGATGCCAGCGGCTCGCTGCGCGAGTACGAGATTCCCATGCAGCGCAAAGACGGTCGCATCCTTGAGTGCCAGATGACGGTCTCGGTGCGCCGCGGCCCTAGCGGCGAGCCGCTGGCCTACCAGGGCATCATCCGCGATATGACCGAGCAGCGCCGCGCCGAGCGCGAGCGCCTGCAGTTCGCCTCGCTCCACCGCGAGCTGTCCATCGCCCAGGAGATGCAGCAGCGCCTGCTCGTCGCCGCCTCGCCGGAGTGGGCCGACCTTGAGGTGCTTGGCTTCAACGCGCCCGCCCGCGAGGTCGGCGGCGATCTCTACGCCTTCCATATGTTCGCCGCCGACGGCCCGGCCGCGCGCAGCTACGCCGTCGCCCTTGGCGATGTCTCCGGCAAGGGCGTGCCCGCCGCGCTGCTCATGGCCATCAGCCTCTCGTCGCTGCGCTCCACGCTCGATCAGCACCTCGCGCCCAACAAGGTGCTCAGCGCGCTCAATCGCGTGATCCTGCCCTACACCGGCGGCTCGCGCCAAAACTGCGCCCTGGCCTATGTCGAGCTGAGCGCCACCGGCCGCGCCCAGAAGCCCTTCGCCGCCACCTTCGCCAACGCCGGCGCGATCCCGCCGCTCATTCGCCGCATCGACGGCGCGCTGGAGTGGCTCGACGCCAGCGGGCTGCCGCTCGGCCTGGCCCTCAGCAGCAACCACGACTACCAGCAGGTCTCGGCGCTGCTTGGCCCCGGCGATCTGCTGCTGCTGCTCAGCGATGGCGTCGTCGAGGCGCGCAACGACCAGGGCGAGCTGTTCGGCTTCGAGCGCCTAGAGGCCCTCGTCACCGCCCTGCCCTACGCCGACCTTACGTCAACCATGGCCTACATGCGCCGCGAGCTGGAGGCGTTCACCGGCAACGTCCCGCCCCACGACGACGTGACCATCGTCCTCGTCCGCCCGCCGCTGTAGCCCGCCCGCACCCACCACGCAGCGCCGCCCAGTCAACGCACGCGGCGCTGCCGCATCCATAGCAGCAGCCGCGCTCGGCCGTCGTCCGCACCGGTTGCCCACCTAGCTGTCTAGGTCGCTCGTCCGCCCAGCAGGCGGCGCTGGTGGCGGATGCGCCTAGCGTGGAGCACCAGCACATGGGCGCTCCGCGTAGCTGCTTTTTTGGAAAAAGACTCCGCTGTGGTTAAGCCAGCGTCAGCGCGCTAGCGCCTGCGCCGCTGCTAGCCCACCCGTCCTTTGGCCCAGGGCCGCTCCACGCCGCCCCGCCGCCGCCGTGCGATGGATGCAGCAGCGCGTTAATCCACCCCAAAAATCCCCCACGACAGCACTGAACATATCGAGCGATTAATGATATCCTTCACAAAATCGTCAAACATTGGAGGATCGATGCGCGCGCTGCTCACGGGACGTTCTCTCTGCTCGCCTACTCACACGTGTCAGCGCTGGAGGAGCCATGCTCTGGCGCTACACTAAGACGCTGCTGCTCAGCGGGGCGCTCTTCGGCGGCGGCATGAGCCTGGTCTATCTGCCGCTGCTGCTGCTCGGCGATGCGCGGCTGTTCTGGACGCTCACGCTTGGCTCTGGCCTGGCCTTTGGCATCTGTATGGCGCTGATCACACTGGGCCTCCAGCGCCGCCCGCCGCCGCTTCAGATCAACGCCGGCGAACACGTGCTGCACGACGGACCGGCCAACTTCATGCACGGTAAGCTGGCGCTCGGCGGCTGGCTCTATCTGACCAATCAGCGGCTCATCTTTCGCGCTCATGGCAGCATGCAGCCTGCTGGCGTATGGATCTGGCTGCGCGCCGATCTGGTCGCCGCACGCACAGCGCGCACGCTCGGCATGGTGCCCAACGGCCTGTTGATCACCACCATGGTTCAGCGCGAGCTGCGCTTTGTTGTCGCTGAGCGCCGCCGCTGGATCGCCGCCCTAGCGCTACCGCCGGAGGCGCTGGCCCAACCACCAGCGCCCACACGTAGCACACCGACGGACGGCCAGCCACCGCGCTGACCTTCGACCAACAACCCGCATGGCCCATCCGCTCGCCCGCCGGAGGCGCTGGCCCATCCACCAGCGCCCACACGTAGCACACCAACGGACGGCCAGCCACCGCGCTGACCTTCGACCAACAACCTGCATGGCCCATCCGCTCGCCTGCCGGAGGCGCTGGCCCATCCACCAGCGCACATGCTTAATGCGCCAACGGATGGCCAACCACGGCGCTGAGCATCGACAGCATACACTGGCGGCGCTGCCGCAGAGACAGACTGCGCCAGCGCCAGCGTTGACCTTTGGCATCGAATACGCTTAAATGAAGGAGGTAGCAATGACGACCGTCGATCATGTGTCCGCCAATATCGAGCTGACCCGCCGCTACTTTGCCGCCCTGGAGCAGGGCGCGCTCGACGACGAGCTGGCCCAGTTTTTCCACCCCGACGTGGTGCAGCACGAGTTTCCCAACCGCCTGGTCGTGAATGGGGCCAAGCGCGGGCTGGCCGAGATGCTGGAGGGCGCGCGCAGAGGCCAGCAGGTTGTCCAAGCGCAGCGCTTCGAGATTCTTAATATCTTCGGCGCTGGCGAGCAGGTCGCTGTCGAGGCGCTGTGGAGCGCGACGCTGAACGTGCCGCTGGGCACGCTGGCCGCTGGCGATACCATGCGCGCCCACTTCGGCGTCTTTCTCGTCTTTCAGGACGGCCGCATCATCAAGCAGCACAACTACGACTGCTTTGAGCCATTCTAGACCTGCGCACACGCAGCGTTAGATTGAGCCGCCGTGTGCCTGCGCCTAGCCAGGCTGAGGCGCACGGCTTGCTCTAGATTTCAGTGGCAGTAGAGCAAAGGAGACCCCATGGCCGAGCGACAAGCAGAGCACAGCTACGCCGGGCGCAGCCTACAAGTGTGGCTGGGCGACATCACCGCCGAGACCACCGCAGCGATTGTCAACGCCGCCAACGAGCACCTCGCCCACGGCGGCGGCGTGGCCGGGGCGATCTCACGCCGCGGCGGGCCAGCCATCCAGGCCGAGAGCGACCGCTGGATCGACGAGCACGGCAGCGTACCCACCGGCAGCGTCGCCATCACCAGCGGCGGCGATCTGGCCTGCCGCTACGTCATCCACGCCGTCGGCCCGATCTGGGACGGCGGGCAGCAGGGCGAGCCGGAGCAGCTGCGGTCGGCGGTGCTCAGCAGCCTACAGGCGGCCAGCGACCGTGCGCTGACCAGCATCGCGCTGCCGGCGATCAGCTCGGGCATCTTTGGCTTCCCCAAGGAGCGCTGCGCCGCGATCATGCTGCGCGCCACCTGCGATTTTCTGGACCAGCATCCTGAGACTACGCTGCGCGAGATTCACTTCACCAACATCGATCAGCCCACCACCAGCTACTTCGTGGCCGAGCTGCGCCGCCTCCAGGCCGCAGACCCGCCCGCCTAGCGCCGCCGCCCAGCACCGGATCAGCCCACGGCGGTCGCGGTGGCGCGGGCCTGCTGCTAAAGACGTGTCGGTGCTAGGCCATGGGCTGATCCGGCACCCCACAGCCCTCAGAAACAGGCAAAGGCCAAGCACGAGGGCACCTATCCGTGTCGTGCGCTGCTGATTCATATGCGCGTTCTCCGTGCTTCGACCGCACGCACCGTGGACTGTGGCGGAAACGGGTTGATGAAGCTGATATACCAGCGCTGCTGCTGCGCGCGCAATCAATGGCGTAGACAGCCAAGCCCTAGCTTATGCTACACCGTTGAGATAAAGCGCCTTATGCTGCTGATGAGCATCGCCAGCAGTACGATCGCGGCCAGCGTCAGCGGCACCGCTGGGAAGAGCACGCCAATCATCCAGTCGCCGATCAGCGTGTAGGCGATGGACGGGCGCTGATCATCGATAAAGCTGTCGAGGTCGTGGGCCACGTCCGTGTAGCTGCTAAGCGTTGGTAGCTCCTTGACGCTGGCGGCTCTGGTGGTAAAGCGCATGTAGCCCTGGCTGCCCCTGGACGCGCTCTGACCGGGCGTCGATCCATGCCCAGAGCTGACGTACAGCTCAACATCGACCACATCGTGCAGCTGCGTGCGCCCGAGCGGAATAACCCAGAAGAGCTGGCGCTGGATGGTGCAGTCCACGCCGTCGACGCGCTCGCAGCGCACGCGATAGTTGGCAGCCAGCAGCGTGCCGATGGAGGCGAAGGCGATCAGCAGCAGCACGCCGCCGAGCGCGCGCAGCACATCGCGCCCTGTCGGCGGGCCAGTCGGCGCGCTTGGCTGCTGCGGCGGCCGGCGCTTGAGCGGCATAAACGGCCGGATGGGTGTTGAGCGGCGACGTTTGGGCATACGTGCTCCTATCGACTAAGCTGCTGCTCGCGGCGCACCACTGTCCAGCGCAGCGCCGCCTTAATCTATACGCCGCTAGCGTCAATTCTGGCGCTCAGGCGCAAGGGCGGCAGGTGCCCGTGAGGGCCGTAGCGCCACAGCCCGCCGCGAGCGCACGCGATCTGTTCGATTGTAGTCAAGCCAGCGCGTATACACAAGCCGTTGCGCTCCGTGCGGCGCGCCTAGAGAAAGCTGGAGCCGATGGCCCACATCGCCTTGATCAACCTGCCGTCCCACGGCCACACCAACCCAACCCTGCCGCTGGTGGCCGAGCTGGTGCGCCGCGGCCACCGCGTCACCTACTACTCATTTCCCGAATTTCAGGCCAAAGTCGAGCAGGCCGGGGCCGAGTTTCGCAGCTACGCTGGCGTCAGCGCGATCAACCCCTCGCAGCCGGACCCCAGCCTCGTGGTCGTCGGCGAGCAGCTGCTGCGCGCCACGCTCGATCTGCTGCCCTTCTTCCAGGCCGAGCTGGCCCGCGTGCGCCCGGACCTGCTGCTCTACGACTCGCTGTGCGCCTGGGGGCGCTACGTCGGCCAGCTGCTCGCGCTTCCGGCGGCCTGCTCGATGACCACGTTTGCGGTCAATTTGCCGGTGATGCTGCATTTTCCACGGCAGGCGCTGCACATGCTGCGCTCGCTGGCGCAGGACTGGCCGCAGAGCCGCCGCTTTGGCACGCTGGCGCGGCAGCTGCAGCGCACGTACGGGCTGCCCAGGCCGCAGCTGCCGGACATGTTTCAAAACGCAGGCGATCTCAATCTTGTCTTTACCTCGGCGCAGTTCCAGCCCTTCGCCAGCGCGTTCGACGGCAGCTACCGCTTCATCGGCACCAGCTTGGAGCCAGCGCACACCCAGCAGCTGGCGCTGCCAGACACGCGCATCCTCTACATCTCGCTCGGCACCTTGTTCAACGCCGACCTGGGCTTCTACCGCCGCTGTCTGCAGGCGTTTGGCGGGCGCGACGACCTGCACGTCGTGATGTCGGTCGGCCACAACATCGCCAGCGCCGATCTGGGGCAGCTGCCAGCCAACGTGACGGTGCGCAGCAGCGTGCCGCAGCTAGAGGTGCTCCAGCGCGCCGCCGCCTTCATCAGCCACGGCGGCATGAACAGCGTGCAGGAGGCGTTCAGCTTCGGCGTGCCGCTGGCGCTGGTGCCGCAGGGCGGCGATCAGGGCGTGGTGGCGCAGCGCGTGGTCGATCTCGGCGCAGGCGTGCAGCTCGCGCCCAGCCGCACCAGCGTGCCTGCGCTCCAGGCGGCGGTGGAGACGCTGCTCACCGATCAGCGCTACCGGGCGGCCAGCGCCGCGCTCGGCGACTCGCTACGCCATTGTGGCGGCGCAGCGCGCGGTGCCGACGAGCTAGAGCAGTTCTATCGACGGAGCCAGATCAGCCGCACGGCCGTCGAGTCGTCGCCGCATTAATGCTATTTTTACAGGAGCCGCGCTGTGACGCTGGCTGGCGCACAGTTCGGGTATACTGCGCACAACCCGACCATCTACGCACGAATTAAGAGGAAGCATTCCCGTGACCGAGCGAACGCACTATCAAATCTTGCAGGTTGATCCTTCGGCGGAGCCGGAGGTGATCGAGGCGGCCTTCAAGCGCCTGGCCCGCAAGTACCATCCCGATCATAACCCCGCCCCCGAGGCCGTCGGCCAGATGCAGGCGATCAACGCCGCCTACGCCGTGCTGCGCGATGCGCGCCGCCGCGCCCAGTACGACCAGGCGCTCGGCGGCGCTAGCTCCGGCTCCATGAGCCGCGCCGCTGGCCAGTCGTCGCTGCAGCGCGCAGCGGCGGCCAGCCAGCACCCGCTGCTGCATATCTGGCGGGAGGAGTACCCGCTGGTCAAGCTGGTGGCGGGCTATGCCGTCGCTGCAGGCGCGCCGCAGCTCGATTTCGCGGTGCCCGCGTACAAGGCGGGGCTGATCGTCGATGGCCTAGAGCGCTACGGTGCTGATCCGGCGGCCTTCCGCGCCTACACGCTGGCGCAGCAGCAGCTACAGCAGGCTGGCTGGCAGCTGCTGCAGGTCACCAGCGCCGAGCTGCGCCGCGATCCCGCCGGCGTGGCGGCAGCGCTCTACCAGCTCGTCGCGGACACAGCCTATCGCGCCGCCGATCCGGTCGGCTACACGCAGGCGCACCAGGCGGTCGACGAGATCGACGCGCTGTATGCCGACTACCTGCGCCGCGCCCAGGCCAGCGACGCCACGCCGCACGATGTGCCGCTGCGCGCTGCGCCAGGTCTGGTGGCGAATGCGCTCACGGCTGCCTACGGTGCCTGCGGCGCGCTGGTTGGCGCAGTGGCGGCGGCGCTGATCTACACGCGCATCGCCGCCGCGAACACCCTGCTGCTTGGCGGGCTGATGCTGCTGGGGCTGCTGCTTGGCATCGGCTTGGGCAGCGCGTTTGCGGCCGCGCTGGTGCGCCAGTACCTCGGCGGCGGCATGGGCCGCAGCGAGTTTTTGCTGGCGCTGGCGCTGGCCTTCGTGGTCGGCGTGGGCCTGTACACATTCGTCGGCGTGCGCCTAAGCGCGCTGGCCTTTCTGGGCGGCCTGCCGCTGCTGGTAATCGTCGGCGGCGGCGCGCTGCTGGGCCTGCTGCTCAACCGCCGCGCCCATCTCGCCCCAGCCCACGACGAGTAGCGCAGCGCTGCCGCCTGCCTGCGCGTGACAGGTGGCAGCGCCAATGCCGCACACGCGATCAAGCGCGCATAGCAACCGTCCGTGTCAGTGCTTGGATGTTCGCACGCTGGATTATGCCACGCTGGGCCAGCGCTGCGGCTCCGTCAACCATCATTGGCGCTGATGCGCGAGCCGCCAGCGTAAGCGCTCGGACAGTCTCAGCGTGTGGCGTCACGTCCGTCGGCGCAGGCTTTTTTTGATACAGAATCGTTGCTGGTATGTCAGCACGGCTCAGACGAGCGCCTGCGCTGGTGCACGCACACTCGTTCACCGTTGGCGACGCCGCAGCTGCGGGTGGCTCAGCGCAGCGTCGCGTGGCGCTCGTCTGGGAGCCAGACGGCCGTGCAGCAAGCTGGTCCGACCGCGACGACCCTGACGGGTGCCCGCGTCGCCATCGCCCGAGCAAGCGGATCACCCCCAGCACCGGCCCACGCCGCGCCAGCCGCAGCCCACCCACAGACAACCCTTTCACCAACACCACGCGCCGCCGACACTGGCACTGACCAGCGCCGCGTGGCGCTCGTCTGGGAGCCAGACGGCCGTGCAGCAAGCTGGTCCGACCGCGATTCAGAGTCGCCATGGCCAGAGCGGTTGTAGCACCACCAGCGCCGACCCACGCCGCGCAAGCCTGCGCCCAACCACAGACGGTTCATGCTCAACCTAGCGCCCGCACGGCAGCGCCGCTGCACGCAGCAACTCGTTGGGCGCAGGGCGCTTGCAGTGGCCGGGGCAGCCAGGCAAGGGGCGCACATTCGCACACAAAAACAGCGCGGCCTGCCGTCAGCACCATGCTGATGACAGGCCGCGCGATGGTGTGCGCGTGTGGCTAGCGCAGGCCGACGGCGGTATAGGCGCGGTCGCGGGTGGCGTTGGCGACGGCGGCGGCGCGCTCGGCACCCTGGGCCAGCAGGCGATCTAGCTCGGCGGGGTCGTTGGTGAACTCGCGGTAGCGGGCCTGGATCGGCTCCAGCGTGGCCTCGACAGCATCGGCTAGCTCGCGCTTGAGCGTGCCGTAGCCCTGGCCAGCAAAGTGCGCCTCGATCTCCTCACGCGGCTTGTCGGTGAGCTTCTGATAGATCGAGAGCAAGTTGTAGACGCCGGGGCGGCTCTCGTCAAAGGCGATCTCGGTGCCCGAGTCGGTGACGGCGCGCATAATCGCCTTGCGCGTCTTCTTCAGATCGCCGAGCAGCGGGATGGCGTGGCCGGCCGCCGTGTTGCTCTTGCTCATCTTGCTGGTCGGGTCGTCGAGGCCCATCACGCGGGCGGCGACGGTGCGAATCATCGGCTCGGGGATGACGAACGTCTCGCCGTAGAGATAGTTGAAGCGCTCGGCGAGGTCGCGGGTCAGCTCAATGTGCTGGCGCTGATCATCGCCGACCGGCACGAACTCGGCGTCGTAGAGCAGGATGTCGGCGGCCATCAGGGTTGGATAGTTGAGCAGGCCGGCGAGCACCGTCTCCTGCTTGGCCGATTTATCCTTGAACTGCGTCATACGATTGAGCCAGCCGAGCGGCGTCTGGCAGTTGAGCACCCAGCCTAGCTCGGCGTGGGCGCTGACGTGCGACTGCACGAAGATCGTGGAGCGCTGTGGATCGAGGCCGCAGGCCAGGTAGAGGCCGGCCAGCTCGCGGACGTGCTGGCGCAGCTCGGCCGGGTCCTGCGGCACGGTAATCGCGTGCAGATCGACGATGCAGAAAAAGTTATCGTAGCGGTCCTGCTCCAGCACCCAGTTCTGTAGGGAGCCGAGGTAGTTGCCAATGTGCAGATTGCCGGACGGCTGAATGCCGGACAGCACGCGGGGGCGGCGCTCGCTCATAGAAAACCTCCAAACAAAAAGCCGTCTCGCATCCCAAACCAACGGGACGAGGAGACGGCTCTAGCTCGCGGTACCACCCGAATTCGCTGCCATGCAGCGCACTCTTGGCCCGCTAACGGGGGCGAGGCGGCCCAGCCTACTGTGCCAGCTGGCGGTTCGGTGAGCGACTCGGCGGCCCATTCACCGGAGCGACTGCGCCGTCCTCGCAGCCAGGGGACGGCTCTCTGGGGCAGTCGATGCTCGGGCTACTCTTCCGCGTCAACGTCAAACATCAATTCATGTGGGCCGTAGTATAGCCAGCGCCGCCGTCGCTGTCAATCGGCCCAGCGGCGGAGCAGAGCTACTGTGACGCCTGACAGTCCGCCGAGTCGGGGTTGCTGGTGATCACCAGATCGTGATAGCTCTGCGTTTCGGTTGACCCCATGCTCGAAGAGCTGTCGACAACCGTGCTATGTTCCACGAGCATATACACCGCAACTGGCTCAGGATCGGCAGTGGGCGTGTAGCCAGCCTGATCCCAGACCGTGGACACAACCCATGGGCCTTGGTTGAACGTATGCGGCAGGCCGTACACCGCAGCTGGCGGCGACCAGCGGTAGGTGCCCTGGGCAACGGTGAGCAGCGCGGTCGTTACCGTCGTGGACAGCGGCATCGTATCTATCGTAACGTTGAGGGGAGCCATGGTAAATGTGATGGGCACGGCCGCGCCAGGCGCATAGCAGCGCTTGGGCACCATAAAAGACGTGCTAGGCTCTAGCGGAGCCTGCACGGACCGCAGCTCAACCTCAGATGGCTCTTGATTTGCGCTACAGCCAGCCAGCAGCAGCGCTAGTGCAAGCATCCAGCGCCAACGAACAACCTTCCATTCAGTCTTCACATGCATCTCCTAGCGGTATTCTCTCTGATTAAGGCGCGCTGCATAGCGCTCGTCGTGCGCCACACAGGCAACCGAATTGGAACGCTGACTGATACGAAACTGGCCCGCGCAGCGTTGCTAATCCCTAGCGTTCTTGTTCAGTTCCGCCCATAGCACGTAGTTGGCGCTACAACACCATTGATGATACAGAAACCGTTTCCTAGTGGAAACGGGCAGGTCATATGTCCAGCGCAATGCTATAATCAAATCTGTAGTGCAATCACGAAAGTGAGCAAAACTATGGTTCAAACCAAAGCACACATTGTAGCGCTACTGCACCAGCATGCCAGTACATTAAAGACCTATGGCGTGCGCCGCTGTGGCATCTTCGGCTCATTTGCCCGCAACCAGCAGACAGACGCAAGCGATGTCGATGTACTCGTCGAGTTCGACCCAGCTCAAAAAACATTTGACAACTTCATGCATGTAGCGTTACTGTTGGAAGATTTGTTTCAGCGACGTGTTGATCTGCTAACCCCCGAGTCGCTCAGTCCTTACATTGGGGCACACATTCTCCAGGAGGTGGAATATGTCGTTCTCACCGCGTGAGTACCTAGTTGATTCAATCCCTCCTAGGGCTGATGGCGCTCAAACCGCAGACCGATGTGCAGCGGCGCGGCAGCTGCTACACTGCCCCTAGATCCAACGAGAGAAGCTGTAGTTCAAAAGGAAGTCGCCATGATCCTGTTGCTAGCATCACATCCATATGCCACGTTTCCCAGCTGGGAAGAGCGTATGAACACGCGCCCACAAGGCCGTGGTGATAGCTATCTCCCAGGATATGGCCAACCGGAGCGTCGCTGACGCTGCGCCACAACGCAGCACCGACGAGCCGGTTGCCCCACAGGCACCGGTTTTTTGTTGCTTGGCGAGGTGACTGCTGGAGATCCTTCGCACCTTGTCGGCTCCAGGCCCGCAAACCTGGCGGCGGCCCTAGCGCCACCGACGACAAAGCTTCAGCGCCATTATTCCTCGCCAAATGCTTAACCTGCTAACCGGCCATCCGTAGACACATCACAACCGCACATACTGCTGAGGTGTCGGCTGGGCATTCTTCGACTGTTAATCGAGGCTCAGCCAGCAGCTTCCTCAGCACCCGCGCCGCCGTGGCTGACGTTTTGCCCAATTGCCTCGCTGCGAGGTGCTGCAAGGCGTTCCTTCGGATCATCAGGTTCAACTCCTGAACCACGGCGGCGCGGCTTGATCTGGTGGGAGAGCCAGAGAGAGAGTCCTGGTGGGCGAGAGAGAGCGGAGCAGGCGGGCGCTGGCGACCCAGCGTCCAGCAGCTGAGAGCATAGTGTAACTGGCAGCACAGTGGAGCGGGCCTCGGCCCAAGTCGCTTCTGCGACCCAATTCCTCGCTTCGAGGCGACAGCAGGAGTTCCTTCGCAAGTCCACAGGTGCAGGTTCGAGTCCTGCCGCTCTCACCATGCGCCAGCAGGCGCGCCAGCATCAGAGCAGCCGTGCGGTGTAGCTCAAGGGCAGAGCAGTGGATTGGGCCATACGGCCTAAGTCGCCTCCGCGACCAACTTCCTCGCCTAGCGAGGTGCCAGCAGGGGTTCCTTCGGCTCCACCGGCTACAGGTTCGAGTCCTGTCGCCGCACGGCTGATGCAGCACCAGAACATATGAGAGATGTAGCTCAATGGTAGAGCAGTGGACGGGCCTCGGCCCAAGTCGCTTCTGCGACCCAATTCCTCGCCCAGCGAGGCGACAGCAGGAGTTCCTTCGTTGTAATCCATCGGTTGCAGGTTCGAGTCCTGCCATCTCTCCCCTACGACGGCGAGCCTCAGCGGGAGGCACGGGCGAAGCTACGGGAGCCAGCGTCGCCCGCACAGGTTCGAATCCTGACTCGCCGACTGCCGACCGCGCCGGACGGATTGTTGAAGCCCCCGCCCGGCGCGGCCCAATTGAACACGAGAGAGTCGTCTAGTGGACTAGGACGCCAGCCGATGCTCCTTTGGAGCTAGGCAGTTTCTTCTGCCCCAATTCCTCAGCCTGAGGTGATCGCAGGAGTTCCTCCGACTTCCCCTCGGGAAACGCGGGTTCGAATCCCGCCTCTCTCACCAGCGCACTCATAAGAGAGAGTGGTCGAGTGGTCAAAGACGTCGGCCGATGCTCCTTTGGAGCTAGGCAGCAGCTTCTGCGCTGCTTCCTCACATGTGAGGTGATAGCAGGAGTTCCTTCGATTTCCTTTTGGAATACGCGGGTTCGAATCCCGCCTCTCTCACCAGCGCACTCACCGTGAGGCGTGCAGGTCGCCAGCGATCTGCGACTTTCTTCCATTGGTATGGAGGTGCTCATGACCAACATCATGAAGCGGCTGTTTGGACAGCGGCCCGACGCGTATGCGACAGCGAACACGGTCAACCCCGAGGGTTTCCCGGCTTGGAAGCGTGATCTTCACGAGCGCTATGTGCAGGTGTTGCTCACCAACACCCTCAGCCATACGTTCTATGCCACACAGGGCGATAACTACGCCGCGACCCTGGCGGCGCACACCGAGATGCTCGCAACCGATCCGGCCTTCGCGGCCAAGGCGCTAGTCTACGCACGCGAGCACGGCACAATGCGCCTCCAGCCGATCATTGGGTTGGTCGCGCTCTCGCAGGTGGACCTTGCGCTGTTCCGGCGCATCTTCGCACGCATCATCCTGACGCCTGGCGATCTGGTCGACTTTGTGCAGATTGTGCGCTCGAAGCAGATTCGTCCCGGCATGGGCCGCGCGCTCAAGGATGCGATCAACGCCTGGCTGGCTGAGCTGAGCGAGTACCACGCCATCAAGTACGGGGCCAACACGCCCGGCAAGATGACGCTGCGTGATGTGCTGCGCCTGGCCCACCCGCAGCCCGCCGACGAGCGCACGCGCGCGTTGTTCACCTACCTGGTTGACCGCGAGAAGTGGCAGGCCGAGTTCGCCGAGCGCAGCGCCGAGCTGCTGCCACAGATCGACGCGCTGGAGCAGCTGAAGCGCAGCAGCGATCCCGCCGAGCAGCAGTACCTGATTGGCAAGGGCCGCCTGCCCTACGAGATCGTCACCGGTGCGATTAAGCCCGATCAGGCGCTGTGGGTGCAGCTGATGCAGCAAATGCCCTACTTCGCCCTGCTGCGCCACCTGGTTACGCTGCAGCGCGCTGGCGTGCTGGCCGACAGCGAGATCGCCAGCTACGTCGCCGAGCGGCTGCGCAATCGCGAGGCGATGCAGAAGGCCAAGGTGCTGCCGTTCCGTCTGCACGCGGCATGGGTGATGTTCGAGCCGCACAACGCAGCCGAGCAGCTCATCACGGCTGCGCTGGCCGATGCGCTGGAGGCAGCCTTCGTCAACCTGCCCACGCTGCCTGGCCGCGTGGTGATCGCGCCCGACGTATCCGGCTCGATGGGTGGCTCGATCAACTACCCGTCGAAGGTGCGCTACATCGACATCGCCGGCATCTTTGCCGGGGCGCTGCGCCGCAGCAACCAGCAGGCACTGCTGCTGCCGTTCGACACCACAGTGCACCAGCTGGACGTGGCCGCCGACGCCGGTGTGATGGCGATCACCGAGCAGATCAGCCGCTTCATGGGCGGCGGCACAGCGATCTCTGCACCGATCTCGTACCTGCTTGACCAGCGTCAGCCGATCGACGTGTTCATCGGCATCACCGACAATGTCGAGTGGGCGCGCGACACCTGGGGCGGCGTTGGGTTCTTGCCAACCTGGCAGCGCTACCGCCAGGAGATCGCGCCGGAGGCACAGGCGTTTCTGATCACTATCGCGCCGTACCAGAACGCCGTCGCCCCCGACGACGAGCCGGGCATCAACTACATCTACGGCTGGGCCGACCACGTGCCCGCCTTCATCACGCAGAAGCTGGCCGGCTTCGCCTCGCAGGTCGAGGCCATCCAGCAGTCGGAGATCTAGCGTCGTTGGGCTTGGGCAGAGCGCTCAAGCCCAACGCGCTGTTTAAGCCACAGCTCCCACCGCAGCCATCCACACACGCCGCTCAACGTGCCAGCCTAGTCATTGGCATGCCCATGGTCCACGCGCTGCTATGAGTCAGGTATAATGCAACTACTGATCTAGCACCAACGATGCTGCCCAGAGCACAGAAAGAGACCACCATGAGCACGCCCACCCCGCGCTCCCAGTTCCCTCAGTACACCACGACCTTCATCGGCCGCGATGCCGACGCCCAGGAAATAGCCACCTTGCTGCGCAGCCCAAGCGTGCGGCTGTTTACGCTCAGCGGCCCCAGCGGCAGCGGCAAAACGCGCCTCAGCCTGCAAGCCACCGAGCTGCTCTGCGACGATTTTCCCGCTGGCTGCTGCTGGGTGTCCCTGGCTCCCATTAGCGATCCGCAGCTGGTGCTGCCAACCATCGCCCACACGCTGGCGCTGCAGGAGACAAGCAGCGCACCGCTCGTGGAGACACTGAGCGCCGCCCTGCACGACAAGCACATGCTGCTCATCCTCGACAACATTGAGCAGGTTATTGCGGTCGCGCCACAGCTCCAGCAGCTGCTTCAGGCCACCCAGCACCTCAAGCTGCTCGTGACCAGTCAGCAGCCGCTTGACCTGCCCGAGGAGACCGTCTTTCGCGTGCCGCCGCTCGGCCTGCCTGCACAGGCCAGTGGCCACACACCGGCCGAGCTGCTGACCTATCCCGCTATCGCGCTGTTCGTCAATCGTATGCAGGATGTTCAGCCTGCCTTTAAACTTACCAGCGCTAACACCCGCTCGGTCGTCGAGATCTGTACGCGCGTGCAGGGCTTGCCGCTGGCGATCGAGCTGATCGCCGCCCACAGCCACCAGCTTAGCCCGCCCGATCTGCTGCTGCTGCTGCGCAACTACCTGCCGCTGCCCAAG
>JABXJS010000124.1 GCA_013538855.1 Herpetosiphonaceae bacterium | reverse complement strand
GAGCGGGCGGGCCGCCGCCGACGCAGGCGCACGCGGCGCGGGCCAGCGGGCAACCGCGCTGTGTTTTTTTACAAAAGTAGCGCTGTAGGTGTGGGCAGAACGGAGCTACAGACAGGCGGGCTAGGGCTGCTCGGCGGCCTGGGAGCGCTGCTGGGCGCGGCGCACACGTGCGGTGGGATCGAGCAGGCGCTCCAGGCCAAGCAGGCTAAAGTTGACGACGAGCGCCAGGCCGCTGACCGAGATCGCCCCGGCCCAGATCATCGCTGGGCGCAGGAGCTGAATGCCGCGGAACAGCAGGTCGCCAAGGCCACCGGCGTTGATCGTGGCGGCGATGGCGGCGATGCCGATGATCACGACGCTGGCGATGCGCACGCCGGCCAGGATGATCGGCAGGGCTAGCGGCAGCTCCACCTTCCACCAGCGCTGCCAGCTGCTCATGCCCATACCGCGGGCGGCGTCGATCAGGATGGGGCTGATCGACTGGAGTCCAACCACGATATTACGCACGAGGATGATCTGAGCGTAGATGACGAGCGTGGCAATGGCCGTCTTGGCCCCGAGGCCGAGCAGCGGGATGAGCATAATCAGCAGCGCCAGGCTGGGGATGGTGTAGAGGATGCTGAGCACGCTCATGACCGGCCCGGCCAGCTTGGGCCGCCGCACCAGCAGAATGCCGACCGGCAGCGCGATCAGCAGCGCGATCAGCAGCGCAATGCCGCTGATGCGAATGTGCTGCCAAAACAGCTCGCCCACGTGGTCCCAATTCGCGCCGATGTAGCGGAAGCCGGCGATAACGTCGCTCATGACTCCTCCGCGCCGCTGGTGAGATCGCGGATGTGCTCGAGCGAGACCAGGCCGACGGGCTGCGCGGCGTCGAGCACCGTCAGGTGGTCAGCGCCGGTGCGCAGGAGCAGCGACAGGGCCTCGCGCAGGTTGTCGGCGGAGCCGATGGTGGGGTGGCCGTTTTGACGCCAGGCGCTGGGCAGCGGAGCCATGGCCTGCTCGACACGCAGGAGGCCGAGCTGGCGCACCATATCGTCGGCCCCGACGAGATCGGCGACGAAGTCATCGGCGGGCTGGGTGAGGATATGGAAGGGCGTGTCGAACTGCACAACCTTGCCCCGGCGCATGATCACGATCTTATCGGCGAGGCGCAGGGCCTCATCGACATCGTGGGTGACAAAGAGAATCGTCTTGTGCAGCTGGCGCTGGAGGCGCAGCATCTCGTCCTGCAGGCTGGCGCGGGTGATGGCGTCGATGGCCCCAAACGGCTCATCCATGAGCATCAGCCCTGGATCGGCGGCGAGGGCGCGGGCGAGGCCGACGCGCTGCTGCTGACCGCCGGACATCTGGCTGGGATAGCGCTCGCGGTACTCGGCTGGCTCCAGCTCGATCAGGCGCAGCAGCTCGTCGACGCGCTGGCTGATGCGCTCGGCGTCCCAGTGCAAGAGGCGTGGGACGACGCTGATATTCTCGGCGACGGTCATGTGCGGGAAGAGGCCGATCTGCTGGATGACATAGCCGATGCCTTTGCGCAGCTCAGTCTCGCGGATGGCCTGGCTATCCTGGCCGTCGATGAAAATTTTGCCGGCGGATGGCTCATACAAGCGATTGACCATCTTGAGCAGCGTCGTTTTACCGCAGCCAGATGGCCCCAGCAGCACCACAAACTGCCCTGATGGCACCTCAAAGCTCACATCATCGACTGATGGTCGCGGCGCGTTCGGAAAGCGCTTGACAATATGTTCAAAACGAATGCTACTCACAGCGGTCTCCTAGTTGGAGGGCTGGCGACCAGCGGCGTGATCGCCAGCCCAGGGGCAACTACTTGATCAGGCCCTCGTTCTTGAGGAACTCGCGGGCGACATCGACCGGCTCGCGGCCGTTGCCGCTGACCTCATAGTTCAAGCGCTGCATGACCTCGTCGGTCAGCTTCGGCGAGAGCTTATTGAGGGCCTCGGCGATGGCGGGATTCTTATCGAGCGCGTCCTGGCGGACGACTGGTGCGACCTGATAGATCGGGAAGAGGCCCTTGTCGTCCTTGAGCACGACGAGGTTGAACTTGGCGATCTCGCCGTCGGTGCCGAAGGCGACGGCCACATCGGCCTGGCCCTCGGTCAGGCCCTTGTACTTGAGGCCCGGATCGACGGGGATGTACTCCTTGAGCTGAAAGTTGCCGTAGGCGGCCTGGATGCCGGGCAGGCCGTCCTCGCGCTCCTGAAACTCTGGCGGGCCGATCATGCGCAGCTGGTCGGCCTTGGCGGCCATATCGGAGATCGTGACCACGCCAAACTTCTCGGAGCCTTCCTTGGTCATGGCCAGCGCCTGGGTATTGTTCATGGGGGCGGGATCGAGCCAGACCAGGTTGTACTTCTCTTTGTAGCCCTGCTTGACGGCCTCGAAGACCGCCTTGGCATCGCTCTTGTTGGCGAAGTCGGTCATCTGCAGGACGGTGAGCAGGCCGGTGCCGGTGTACTCGGGGTAGAGATCGATCTCGTTGTTCTCGAGCGCGGCCTGGGCCACGGGGGTGCCGTTGAGGTTATCTTTCAGCTCGACGGTCAAGCCGGCGTCCTCGAGCATGAGCTTATACATCTCGCCGAGGATGAACTGCTCGGTGAAATTTTTGGTGCCGACGCGGACGGTGCCGCCGCCGGACTGGGTGGAGCCGGACGTATCCGGGGACGAAGCGCTGGCCGGGGTGGCGGTTGGCTCATCGCTGCCGCAGGCGGCGATCAGCGGCAGCAGCAGCGCCATCAGGAGCGCCAGCATCAATCCGCGGTTGAGTTTCATACCTGTTTCCTCCATACAAAGAACGCGCCTTCGTGGCTAGTGTGTTGGTGGCTGAAAGCGCCGCTGGAGCAGCGTCATGCTGAACTCAGCGAGCAGCGCCAGCAGCGCCACCGGCACCGCGCCGACGAGCAAAATGTCGGTGCGGTTGAGGCTAAACCCAAGCGTAATGAAATCGCCCAGCCCGTGGCCGCCGATAAAGGCCGCCAGCGTGGCGCTGGCGATAACCTCGACCATGGCGGTGCGGACACCAGCGATTATCACCGGCAGTGCGAGCGGAAACTCGACCTGCAGCAGGATCTGCCGCGGTGCCATGCCCATGCCGCGAGCGGCCTCTCTGATCGCTGGATCGATGTTGCGAAAGCCAGCATCGGTGTTGATCAGCAGCGGCGGCAGCGCCAGGATGGTGAGCGCGACCAGTGCGGTCTTGGCGCTCAGCCCAAAGCCCGGAATAGCGATGAAGACGAAGAGGATGGCCAGGCTTGGTATCACCCGTAGGCCGTTGAATGTGTTGATGGCGATCGCAGCAGCAACCCGCGAGCGCGAGGTGAGCACGCCGACGGGGATTGCAATCACCAGCCCGATGAGGAGGGCAACAGCGACAAGGTACAGGTGACGGGTAAGGGCATCGACAAGTTTGTCGAGGTTCCGTGGCTCCATCGCGTACTGAACAGCTTTGGCGAATACGTCCACGGGTTGGGGTTCTCCATGTGCTTGAATAACGGTAGCTTTCTCAAGCATACCATAGATTTAACCCCTGCCTAGCCGCATATCCGTACAAATTTGCTACCCAGTGCCGACGTTATGCTTAACGCGCCAGCATCAGCCCAGATTATTAAGCAAATCTATCGGTTGTGCGTGCTCGCAGGCGCTAAAAAAGCGCTGCGCCGCCGATAGTGATCAGCGATGCAGCGCCAGCGCTAGGCCCAGCTACTATGATTGCTGAAGCTCTGCGCTCAGCTGGTTGAGCTGCTGACCAAGCTGCTGCAGCCCATCTTTGACGGTGGCTGGGTCTGGAATCTCGGCGTCCATGAGCGCGGCCTTGATCGAGTCCATGGTGGTTTCGATCTGGCTGGCGGACTTGGGCGCAGCCTGCTGGGCCTGCTGCTTGAGCGCGTCCCAGGTCTGGATGAATGTATTGAACGCCGCCTTGGCCTCGTCGGTCTTGCCGGCGTTGACCGCCTCCTCGATAGTGGGCAGCTGGTTGGTCAGCTCGCTTACCGATGCCTGGCTGAGCTGATCCGATCCTTCGGTGACGGTGGTGGCGACATCGCCAGCGCCGCAGCCCCACAGCGCGAGCAGTCCGATGGCCAAGCCGATACTGAGCAGTGCTCGTCGTAGCATATCCATATCCTCCCGTAGCTAGCGGCTCCAGCTGAGCTGGAGGCCGGTTTTCTCTAGCGTGGGAGCAATGCATATGCCAGCAGGTTTAGCTATCGACGAAGCGATAGCCGATGCCCCACTCGGTCTGGATCAGGTTGGCCTCGGGATCGATATCGCTGAGCTTGGCGCGCAGACGGCGCACGTGCACATCGACGGTGCGCGCATCGACGTACTCGTCATAGCCCCACACTTGCGACAGCAGCGTGTCGCGGGTGAAGACCTGGCCAGGGTGGCCGGCGAGATAGGCCAGCAGATCGAACTCCTTGGGCCGCAGCGATAGCTCGACATCGTGGAAGATAGCGCGGCGGCGGGCCAGGTCAAGCTTGAGGCCGGTGTTGTTGGGCGACTGATCGCCGAGGATCTGGCGCAGGCGGCTGGCCTCGGCGGTGCGCCGCAGCAGCGCCCGCACCCGTGCCACTAGCTCGCGCGGCGAGAACGGCTTGACCACATAGTCGTCGGCTCCTAGCTCCAGGCCAACCACGCGATCAACCTCGTCGCTGCGCGCGGTGAGCATCAGCACCGGCTGATTGTGCTGATGCTGGCGCATGCGCCGCAGGGTCTCGAAGCCGTCGATGCCCGGCAGGCCCACATCCAAAATGACCAGATCGTAGCTCTCTTGCTCCAGGCGGCGCAGGGCGTCCTCGCCGCTGGCGGCGTCGCTGACGGCAAATCCCTCGCGCTCAAAGCGGCTCTGCACAACCTCGACAACGCTCGGCTCGTCGTCAACGATCAGCAAACGTTGCATCGCTGCCTCCCTTCGTGGACTGGACAACCCAATCCAAATATGCTGGTGCGCCTGCGCCGATCGGCAGGGCGATGACCTCGGCCACGGCGTAGGGGTGCAGGTCCAGCACGCGCGCGGTGAGGGCATCGAGGGCCGTCGCCGTGGTCTTGATGATCATCAGCACCTCGCTGTCCTCTTGCACCACGCCCTCCCAGCGGTAGATCGAGGTGACACGCGGCACAATGTTGGCGCAGGCGGCCAGCTGCTCTGTGACAATCGTCTGCGCTATATGACGTGCGACCGGCTCGTCTGGTGCCGTGACCAGCACAATCTGTACCGTTTCGATCATTTGGTTACTCCTTTGCTACGTGCTGCTGGAGATAGTCAAGCACTGCGTGCAGTGATTCCATGCGCGGCGCTGGCGGAAACTCCAGCGGCGCAGTGAGCGGGTTGGGCACAGCGATGACCTGCGCGCCAGCGGCCAGGCCGGCGGCCACGCCAGGCGGCGAGTCCTCCAGCACTAGGCAGCGCGCAGGCTCCTGCTCCAGCAGCGTGGCGGCCTGCAGGAAAATATCGGGGGCAGGCTTGCCGTGGGCCACCTCTTCGCCGGTGACGGTGGCGGCAAAGTGGTGCTGCCAGCCGAACTTGCGCAGCACCATCTGGAGGTACGGGCGCGACGAAGAGGTGGCGACCGCGAGCTGTAGCCCCAGCGCCTGCGCGCCCTGCAGCAGCGCGGCTGCGCCTGGCATTGGCTCGACCTGCTGCTCGATCAGCGTATTGGCGCGGTGGCGCTGCTCGGCGATCAGATCAAGCACGGTATAGGGCAGGCCGTAGTGCGCAATCAGCAGCTCGGCGTTGTCGTGGGCGCGGCGGCCAATGAGTTGCTGGGCGATCAGTGGATCGCTGGCGTGGCCGTGGTGCTGCAGCAGCTGCTCCAGTGCCAGCATGGCCAGCGGCTCGCTGTCGATCAGTAGGCCATCGAGATCGCACAGCAGTGCAGTGAGAGAAGGGGTCATGCTAAAGGCTCCCGCTTGATCGCGAGCCGCAGCGGCGGCAGCTCGGCCAAGATAATACCGGCGATCATGAAGGCACCGCCGCTAAGCAAAGAGAAAGAAAGCGCCTCGTTGATAAAGAGCGCGGCAAACAGGGCTGCGAAAACTGGCTCCAGCACAAACACCAGCGCGGTGTGGGTCGGCGAGGCGTAGCGCTGTACCTTGATCTGGATCGCCAGCGTGAAGGCGGTGGCGATGATGCCCAGGTAGAGCAGCGGGCCGAGCACGCCCATGGTCAGCGTCGGCGGCGTCGGCTCGACCACCAGGCTCAGCAGCGCCGCCCCGCCGGAGACGACGAGCATCTGGATGAAGTTAAGCGCCACCACCGAGTTGGCCTGGGTGACGCGGCCAATCGCCACAATGTGCGCAGCGAAGAAGAGCGCGCAGACCAGCACCCAGGCGTCGCCGCTCCAGCGGCTGGCGGCCTGCGACACATCGCCGCGCGAGAGCAGAAACATGCCCCAGACCGAGAGCGCCACGCCCAGCCACACCTGCAGCGCCACGCGGGTGCGCCAGAGCAGCGCGCCGAGCAGCGGCACAATCACCACATTCAATCCCGTGATAAACCCAGCCCGCGAGGCGCTGATCTGCGAGAGGCCGATGGTCTGGGCCACAAAGCCCACCAGCAGCAGCAGGCCCAGCAGCAGCCCGGCGCGCAGCTCGCCCCAGTGCCAGCGGCGCATGGTTGGCACCACCCACGGCAGCATCGCCAGCGCCGCTAGCCCAAAGCGCACAGCGACAAAGGCAATCGGCGGCCACTGCTGCGTCGCACCGCGAACCAGAAAAAACGTACTACCCCAAATCATCACGATGAGCAACAAGATGCTATCGACTTGCCAACGCTTCATGTAGGCTATGCTCCACCTTATAGTGCCTACCAGATTCCCGCTGGTGCGCCAGCAACGGTTGGTCGGCAGGGTGCACCCCTGCGCCCGCACGGCGGTGAACTGGTAGCATATCCAAAAATACTACAGCCGCTAGGGCCTGTAGGCTGGTCACGTGCGGCCACTGGATTACTAGGAAAGAGTGTACCGCGAATCGGTCGAGAGCGCATGAAATGCGTGCAAAGCCGGTTAAAGAGAGTTGCGTTCTACGCCTACCTGTCGTATGATTGGCCCACACTCCAGTCTCTCATCACGAAGGCGTGCGTATGGCCAATGGACAAGAAACTATCTTGGTAGTTGACGACAGCGAAGCGATTCGGATGAAGCTGAACGCCCAGCTGCGCACCCTTGGATACAACGTTATCCTGGCTGAAAATGGGCGCGCGGGCCTGGCAGCTGTCCCACGGCACCGCCCGGTGCTGATTTTGCTCGACTACCAGCTTCCCGATACAACTGGGCTTGATGTGCTCCGCAAGCTGCGCAGCGAGGGCAACAACGTGCCAATCTTGCTGATGACCGCCGAAGGCTCCGAGCGCATCGCGGTCGCCGCGTTCCAGATGGGCGTGCGCGACTACCTGATCAAGCCGTTCGAGCCGCAGGATGTCGCCAGCGCCATCGATCGCTCGCTGAGCGAGTGGCGCTTGCAGCGCGAAAAAGAGGCCCTGCTCAATCAGCTGCAGAGTCAGGTGCGTCAGCTCACGGTGCTGCACCGCGTCGGTAAGGCCGTCACGGCGCAGCTCGACGCGAATAATCTGATCGAGCGCATCGTCGAGGCGGCGGTCTACCTGATCAACGCCGACGAGGGCTTCATCCAGCTCATCGAGAACAACGAGCTGGTGGTGAGCGCCACCCACAATGTCAGCCCCATCCACCTGCGCGAGCTGAACAAGCACAGCGACTATGAGCTGGCCACGAAAAGCCTGCAAACCAACAAGCCGGTGCGCATCAACGCCAAGCGCGATGGCATCCGCGTGCAGGCCAACTATTTGGCCCAGGCGGTGCTCATGGTGCCGCTGCTGGTGGGCACCGAGGCCCTCGGCGTGCTGACTGTGGCCGCCACCATCCACCAGCGCACGTTCGACGAAAGCGACGAGCGCATCATGCTGATGCTGGCCGACTACGCCGCCATCGCCCTGCACAATGCGCGCACCTACAATGCGCTGCGCGAGACGCAGGGCCGCCTGATCGAGGCCGAGAAGATGGCCGGCATGGGCCGCATGGCCGCCTCGCTGGCCCACGAGATCAACAACCCGCTGGCGATCATTCGCTCGGGCCTGGAGCTGCTCGGCCAGCAGCACGAGCCTGGCTCGCCGCTCGGCGAGATGGTGCTGGGCCTCGATGAGGAGGTGGCGCGCATCGCCCGCCTGCTGCACACGCTGGTCAACTTCTACCAGCCCGCCCACGATGGCGTGCCGCCCGATCTCAACCACCTGATCATCTCGATGATGCATATCACCAAGCCACAGCTAGATCGCGCCAATATCAAGCTCTACCAGGAGCTGGCCACCGATCTGCCGGCCCCGTCGATCAGCACCGACGCCTGCAAGCAGGTGCTGCTGAACTTGGTGCGCAACGCGATCGACGCCATGCCCGAGGGCGGCAACCTGACGATCCGCACCGCCCACTATCGCGGCCAGGTCTACCTCAGCGTCGCCGACCAGGGCATCGGCATTCCCGCCGAGCACCGCGAGCGCATCTTCGAGCCGTTCTTCAGCACCAAGGGTGTCACCGGCACCGGCCTTGGCCTGGCAGTGGTCTATGGCATTGTCCAGCAGGTCGGCGGCTCGATCACCGTCGATAGCGTCGTCGATAAAGGCTCGACCTTCACCATCCGCCTGCCGGTTGCCTCCGATGTTGAGAAGCGCGACTCGTCGCCGGAGACCATGCTCATTGGGTAACGCTCGATGAACGAACTGCCACTGCATATCCTTGTGATCGACGATGAGCCGCGGCTCAGCGGTCAGCTGCGCCTGCTGCTCGAAGCGCAGGGCTACTCGGTGACGACGGCGGTCGGCGGCGCGGCAGGCATCGCCACGCTTCAGGCCACCGACGTGGACGCTGTGCTCACCGATGTGACCATGCCCGATGTCGATGGCTACGCTGTGCTCCAGTGGGTGCGCGAGTACCGCCCCGACACGCCGGTGATTGTGATGACCGGCTATGGCTCGCTGGAAAGCTCCACCCGCGCCCTGCGCCTCGGGGCCTACGACTATGTGCTCAAGCCCTTCTCGCTGCCCACCGTGCAGGCCGCCCTTGGCCGCGCCGCCGCCGCTGTCAACAAGCGCCGCGCCGATCAGCAGCGCAACGCCGAGCTGGCCGCCGTGGCCGCTATCGCCCGCCAGATGGGCCGCTCGCTTGAGCCAGCCGCCATGGCCGATGCCACCCTCTCCGCCATTGTCGAGTCCACCTCCTCCTCTGCGGCGCTGCTGTTTGCCGTGGCCGAGGGCAGCATGCGCTGGACGCTGTGGCGCTCCCACGGCCTGCCCGATGAGCTGCGCGCGCAGATGCACGAGCTGCTGCCGCCGTCGCCGCTCACCAAGGCCACGATCATCTGGGAGGAGCGCCCGCCCTGGCTGGCCGAGGCTCCCTACGAGCTGCTGCACGCCTGGGTCGCGGCGCAGGGCAAGCTGGGCCTGGGCGCGCTGCCGGTCGAGGCTGGCCCTAACACCACCATGGCCCTGCTGCTCGTCGGCGCTGGCCGGAGCACCCTGTCGTGGTCGCCGCCGCTGCTGCTCTCGCTCGGCAACGCGCTGAGCATGGCCCTGGTCAATACACGCCTGTTTAGCGCCATCCGCGAGGAGCGCGACCGCCTGCGCTTGCTCTATGGCATCAGCCGCGAGCTGGCAACGGCGCTCGATCCCGATCAGCTGCTGTCGCGGATTATTCAGCACACGGTGGCCGCCGTCAACGCCGAGCGCGGCAGCATTATCATCGCCCCCGAGAGCGGGCGACCCTCGCAGCGCATTGTCGCTCGCTTCGGCATGGATCAGTCGGTCTCCGAGCCAGTGGCGGCCTCGCTGCTCACCTCGGGCCTCTCTGGCTGGGTCATTCAGCATCGCACCGTCGCACGCATCGCCGATGTGCGCCTCGATAAACGCTGGGTCGATCTGCCAAGCACCTCGAAGCGCGTGCGCTCGGCGCTCGCCGTGCCGCTCATCCGCGAGGATCAGGTGCTTGGCGTCATGACGCTGACCCACCCGCGCGTCGATCACTTTAGCAATGCCGACCTGGAGTTGGTGCGCTCGGTGTCGGCCCAGGCGGCCGTGGCTATCGAGAACGCCCACCTCTTCGCCGAGCTGGAGCAGCGCGTGTTCGATCTGGAGGGCCTTAACTCCACCAGCCGCGAGCTGACCAGCGCCCTCGATCCGATGGATGTCGCCCGCCGCGTGGCGCTGCGCTGCGCCGAGATGCTTGACGCGCCATTGGTGGCCCTGGTGCATGTCGAGGAGGAGCACACGGCGATCTGGCCCATGGTCACGCTGGTCGATGGCATCGAGCAGCCGCTGATGACGCTCGGCCCGGTGCGCGCGGCGCTCAATCAGTCGCAGCCGCTGCTGCTGGCCAACGCTGGCGCACAGGCGAAGCTGCTCTCCAATGGCGAGACGCCGCTCGGCGAGACATGGCTCGGCGTGCCGCTCGTGCTCGGCGAGTCGATCGATGGCGTGCTCATCGCCGCACACGCCCGCGCCAATGCCTTCGATGCCTACGAGCGCCAGTTGATGACGGCCCTGGCTGGCCAGGCCGCCGTGGCCATGGAGAGCGCCCGGCTGTACGCCACCGCCGCCGAGGAGCGCACCACCCTGGCCGGCGTGATCGAGGCTGTCAGCGATGGCATTCTGCTCACCGACAACGGCACAATCGTGGTGGCCAATCCCGCCGCAGGCCGCATCATCGGCACCAGCAACGCCAAGCTGCTCAACGAGCCGCTCAGCAAGATCTACCCCATGCTGCCGCCGCTGACGCCGCAGACTGTGCTGGAGAACCACGAGATCACCATCAACGACAACGTCTATGCCGTGACGGTCTCGCCGCTGCGCGAGCACACCGGCATCGCCGGCGGCCAGGTTGTGGTGCTGCAGGACATCACGCACTTCAAGGAGCTAGACGCGCTCAAGAGCCGCTTTGTCTCGATGGTCTCGCACGACCTGAAATCGCCGCTCACCGCCATCCAAGGCTATGCGCAGCTGGTGGCCAACGGCCACATGGGCGATGTCACCGAGATGCAGAAGCAGGCGCTGCAGGCGGTTATTCGCAACTCGTCGGCGATGACCTCGCTCATCTCCGACCTGCTCGACCTTGGCCGCATCGAGGCCGGCCTCAGCCTCAAGCTCGAGGTCTGCGATCTGATCCCGGTCATCATCGATGTGATCGAGGAGCAGGGCATGCGCGCCGAGCAGAAAAAGATCAAGCTGATCAAGAAGCTGCCCGATGAGCTGAAGCTCACCGCCGATCCGTCGCGCCTGCGCCAGGTCATCGCCAACCTTGTCTCCAACGCGGTCAAGTACACGCCCAACGGCGGCAGCGTCGTGGTCAAGGCCAGCGTCAAAGACGACACCGCCGAGATCAGCATCCACGACACCGGCCTCGGCATTCCCGCCGAGGACCTGGAGCATATCTTCGACCGCTTCTACCGCGTCAAGCGCGACGCCGACTCAACCACCGAGGGCACCGGCCTGGGCCTCGCCATCGCCAAGGGCATCGTCGATGAGCACGACGGCGAGATCAAGGTCGAGAGTAAGCTCAACAAGGGCAGCATCTTCCGCATCAAGCTGCCGGTGCGCCTCCCGCAGCCTGCGCCCCAGCCCCAGCCCGCCGCCCAAACCCAGCCCCAGCCCGCGTCCTAGCGCGCTGCGATCCGCTTCTGTTTCAAGCGCTGCGCCGCTGGTGTTTGGAGTGCGCAGCGCTATGGTTGTGCCAAGCCCCATCCATGTCCAACGTGGTAGCCTCCCGTGTCGTTTTTAGAATGATCAGCGCCGTGGTTGTGCGCAGGGATGTGCGGCGCGCGCCTGCTCCGCTGCCGGCCCGCTCGTCCACTGGCGCACGGCCCTGTGGCGCACCCCCGCCGCCGCGGTGCGATGGCGTGAGCCGTGCGTTAGGGCCGCTGGCGGCGCGGAGGGCGCTAGGCAATCCGCCCACACTAGCGACGAGTGAGCCGTGCGGATTGCCGACGGACAGACGGCTGGCAGAGCACGGCGCTATTTTCTGCCGTAATCAGATGTGGTGGCGTATAGTGCTAGGCCGCTCCTGACGGGAGCACGCCGCCGCGAGCAGCGCTGTTTAAGCCGTGCGGATTGGCCGACGCGCAGACGGCTGGCTGAGCACGGCGCTATTTTCTGCCGTAATCAGGTGTGGTGGCGCTGGCGGCGCAGGTGTTTAGAATGATCAGCGCCGTGGTTGTGCGCAGGGATGTGCGGCGTGTGCCTGCTCCGCTGCTGGCCCGCTCGTCCACTGGCGCACGGCCCTGTGGCGCACCCCCGTCGCCGCGGTGCGATGGCGTGAGCCGTGCGCTCATGTCGCTGGCGGCGCAGGCGGCGCTAGGCAATCCGCCCACACTAGCGACGAGTGAGCCGTGCGGATTGCCGACGCGCAGACGGCTGGCAGAGCACGGCGCTGTTTTCTTATTTTTTAAATAAAGGAGCTGCGGCTATGGCTACGCGCGTACTGACACCTGCTGCGTGGTCGATGCGCACGATTCTAGCCCATCTGCGCGCCTGCGCCGCTGTGTGGGGCGGCTGGATCGCCCGCATCAGCGCCGAGGAGCAGCCAACACTGCGCGCAGTCAACCCCACCACCTGGATTGAGCAGACCGACTACCGCGCGCAGGAGTTTCCCGAATCCCTGGCGGCGTTTACCGCCCAGCGCGCAGAGCTGCTGACGCTCCTGCGCACGCTGGCCCCCGCCGACTGGCTGCGCACCGCGACGGTGACAGGCGCGGGCAAGCCGTTAGAGCGCAGCGTGCTGTTCTACGCGCAGTGGCTGGCCAAGCACGAGCGATCACATCTGAAGCAAATCGCGCGGCGGGTGGCTGGCAGGCGTACACCGCCCCAGGTGCGCTTGCAGCTACGGATGCTCATAGACAAAGAAGATGTAGTCTTGGTATTTGGTCTGCACGCCAAAGTCGTTGAGCTGGCGCAGGATTTGGGCGCGGTGGTCGGTGGCGTGGTTGGCGACGTGCAGCAGCACCTGCCAGAGGATCAGGTTTTTGTCTTCGCCGTCGTCGAAGGGGTTGGAGAAGAGCTGATCGTCGCGCAGGTCGGCGAGATAGGCGCGCACGCGCTGCTCGACCGTGTCCCAGCGCTCACGGATAACTTGGCGGCTGGTGCACTCGGCGGGCGTGAGCGGCTCGATGTCGTCGACGCCGCGCAGGGCGCTGAACCAGCCGTCGTCGACGTTGATCAGGTGCAGCACCTGCTCCAGCACCGAGCCTTTGGAGTAGCCAAGCGACTGCTTGAGCTGCTCGTCGGCGAGCTGACTCACATACTCCCACAGCTTGCGGTTTTCGGCGAAGTGATACTCATAGAAATGGCGAAAGGCATCTGCATTCATTGCGGCGCTACCCTCATGCTAGAGAACACTGGCCTCAGTGTAGCACACATGTTCGCTCTTGGCGAGCGCACACTGCTGTAGATTTGGCTGCTTGCGGCACACTAGTGTGCTGAAGCGGGGCCATACGCTCAAGCGACCAAGCAGGCCGCCGAGGTGCTGGCCGCCACCGTTCGCGATCAGTGCCGGATTGCACCGCACAGCGTGCGCTGCTTGACGCTCTGTGGTCTGCACGACTGCTGCTCGGTGAGCGGACTGCTGTGGTGTGCGCGCGCACGTCCTGGCGCAGATGACTCATGGTGCGGTCTCCTCTATGGATGGTGCCCGCTCCAGGCTGGAGCGGCGTTTTTCTGCCGAGCGCGGGCGTGCTGCTACTCGTTAGCGCTGGGTGGCGGACGATCAGTGGGGGTTGTCATACCTGTGCGCGTCGGCTGGTTGAGCAGCACGATCACCAGCGCGGCCAGGCCGATGACGATGAGGAAACGCAGCGTGCGCTTTTTGTTCATGGATGCTCCTTGCGCGGCGTGAGCTTGGGCTTCATTGTAGCCGATGGCGCTGCACTGGTGCGCATTGCGCAGCGTTGACCAGCTAGCGTAGATGCTGGGCGCACAGCTGGTCGAGCTCTGTGGCACTGGGGAAGCCGCGGCCGCCGCCTGGCTCACCGATCTTGTAGGCCGCGAAGATGGTGGCGCGGCGCAGGGCGGCGGCTGGCGGCATGCCAGCCGCGTAGCCGTGCACAAAGCAGGCAAGCAGTGCATCGCCTGCGCCGATAGTGCTGACCACCGGGCGCACGGAGGCGGCCGGAATGTGCAGCACGCTGGCGGCGTCGCGCTCGGCGAGCAGCGCGCCGTCGGCCCCCAGGCTGACCACAACGATGGGCGTGTGGTAGCGCTCGATCACCTGGCGCGCCCACTCGGCGGGGGCGACGGGCAGGCGCTCGTGGCTTTGGAAGAGCACGCTGGCGGCGGCCATGAAATCGCGGTTGTAGTCATCGTCGAGGCTGCTGATCACGTGCACATCGGTGATGATCGGCACACCAGCCTGGCGGGCGCGCTCCAGCAGCGGGCGCGTGTAATTGATGTTGCAGAGCACCGCCGCCGCGCAGCCGTGCAGCGCCGTGTCGAAGCGCTCAGCCGGATAGCTGGACTCCTGTGCGTCCTTCAAATCGGTGAAGATCATGCGCTGGCCGCTGGGGTCGCTGATGACCACCGACTGGGCGGTGGCCGTCTGGCGCGGCAGCACATGGGCGGCACTGAGGCCGTCGGCGGCGAGCTGCTGGCGCACGAGCTGGGCGGCGGGATCGTCGCCGATGAGCGCGAGCAGGCGCACGTCGGCGTCGAGGGCGTGCAGGGCGCGGGCGATGTTGTAGCCAACGCCAGAGACGGCGCTCTGCACGCCGAAAAACGTGTAGCGCACCGGCTCGTAGGTCAGCGGGAAGCCGTCGGCGCGCACGGTGGTCTCGACGTTGACAAGCCCCGCGACGAGAATGCGCGGTGGCTGGGATGCTGGCTGTGGGCGATGGTCGGCTGTCGGCATAGGTCCTCCGCTTCCGCTAGCGTTGCTGTTGAGCATACGTGCTTTATTTTAATCAATCTGTCGGTACGTGAAGCGGTGGCTGGTGGCCCGGTAGCTGCGAGGAGAGCTGGTCCGACCGCGTGTGAGAGTCGCCCGGTCATCGGCGGGCGCTTGAGCACAGCGCCGACTCTGTGGCTGAACCACGGTCGATGAACTCGGTGCTTTATCATCATTAATGATGCTGCGAGCGCAGCGTGGACACGGACTGGCGCTGGTGTGAGCGCAGGCTTGCACGGGGTAGCGCAACGCAGCGCTGGTGCGCGCTGCGGCAGAAATGCTCGCGGTGGGGCGGGTGTTAAAGATTTAGCCTGGGCTGGTGGGCTAGGGGCTTGGGCGTTGGCTTGGCTGGCGCGCGCACCTGATCCGGCGTGCGCGCCAGGCTTGGGCTACGCGGCGCGCGACAGCTCGGCGGTGGCGAACTCGAGCTGGAGCGGGTAGAGCGCGGCGACGGGGGCGCTGCGCTCCTCGAAGATGCGCGCGAGCATGTAGGCGAGCTGGGCCTCCTGCAGCGCGGCGAGGCCGATGCGGTTGCAGAGCAGGTGAATATAGTTGGGCAGCACCACGAGGCTGCTGCTAGGGTAGGCGGCCAGCTCGGGGTAGGCGGCCAGACTGGCGCGGGGCGCGGTGGGCGGGCGAAACTCTGGGCTGCGCTCAAGCTGGCGAAACTGGTGCCAGTGATCAGCGTGAAACGCGCTCCAGGCATCGAGATAGCGCGGCGCAGGCACGGCGGCGTCGAGCCAGGCGAGGCGCAGGCCAAGCGCGGCGCGCTGCTGCTGGTACTTCTGCTCCAGCACGGCGATGTGCGCGCTCGGATCGTCGTTGAGCAGGCGGCCGAGCCAGTAGGCGCTGTGGCTTTTGAGCAGCAGCGCGCTGGACTGTGGCGGGCTGCCGTAGGCGCGACAGAGCGCCGCGATCAGCTCCATGGCCCGCAGCGCACGCTCGCTGCGCTGTGGGGTGCTGCTGAGCAGGTCGATGGCGATCTGGCTGGAGCGCATGAACGCCTGCTCGGCTAGCGCGGCTCCGGCGGGGCCGCCGTACTTGACCAGCTCGGGCACATACTGCTCGACCTGCACCCAGCCCTGGCGCGTCAGTTCGTCCCAGCTTGGTGCGGCGGCGAGGCCGAGGTCGGCGGCGTGCGCGGCGAAGAAGCGCTCGATGTGGGCGGCGGCGGCAGGCGCGAAGGCGGCGCTGTCGCCTGTGGTGCGCATACGCACGCGCAGGTGCATGCGCGGATCGGCGTAGTGCAGAAAGAAAAAGCGGTCGATCCAGCGCTCCTGAAGGGCGTGCGCGGCCAGCGGCGCGACTACAGCGCGGATGAGCTGCTCGCTGAGCTGGGCCAGCGACTGGCGCTGGTCGGTGAGGAGGGGCGTGCGCTGAAGATAAAGCTTTGTATACCACCAATGCTGCATAGCAAGTCCTTTCTGGCTGGCGGGGCTACGCGCCGACGGCGATCGCGGTCGGTGCGCTGTACTCGGCGTCGATAGCCTGGCGCTCGTGCTCGTCGATGAGCGTGGCGTAGTACTGCGCCATGACAAAGGCGAGATAGACCTCGTCGATCAAGTCGATGCCAAAGCGATTGTTGCTGAGGTGGAAGACCGACATCAGGCGCAGGATCGTCTGCTGGGTGAGCGCGCCGTGCTCGTCGCGCTGGATGATCGACGGGATGTTGGCGGCGAGCATGGCGATGGTGGCGCTGTACTGCGCGTGCAGCGACTCAGGGACGAGGCTCAAGCTCGCGTGGTAGTCACGCTTGGACTGATAGAACTGGAGCATGCGCGGGCCATTTTTCTGATAGCGGTCGCGGTAGCGCTCGAGCTGTGGCCGCAGATCGAAGTAGTTGATCCACTGATCCTGCACGGCGCTGAGGAAGCGATAGCGCTCGGCGGGCGTGAGGCCAGTCAGGCGCAGCATATCGTCCAGGTAGAGGCTGACGAGCGTCTTGCGCAGAGCGTGGCTGTCGGCGCGGGCCAGATTGTCGATGGTGTGCAGGCCGAGCTGATGGTGCAGATTATTGTGGGCGTAGAGCAGCGTCGCATCCTCGTAGACGACGCCGATGTGCTGCTCTGGCTCGATCTCGGTGAGCAGGGTGCCGGGCTTGTAGAGGGCGGCGTCGGTGCCGAGCTTCTGGTTGAGCTTGAGCGACAGCTCGGGGAGCCGAAAGTCGCTGTGGATGATCTCGGGGTGGGCGGCGGTGTAGGCGGCCCACTCGCGCTGGAGCAGCGGCAGCACATCGTGGCGCAGGCGTGGCTCGGAGCCAAGCAGGTCGAGGCGCAGATGGTAGCCCTCGGCGGAGAAGCGAATCCAGGTGGAGCCGCTGATCCACTCGCGCTGGCGCAGATCACGGAGCAAGGGCGCGATCACGTCGATCAGCAGGCGGTCGGCGTGCTCGTCGACGCGCGACTGATCATCCTTGGGAGCGAAGAAGAGGCGGGCCTTGAGCCAGTGGGCGGTCATAGATGCGCTCCTTTCCGATTAAGCTCAAGCTGAAATTCAACAACGTAGGTTTGGTCGCCGATCTCGACACCGGCGTGACGCAGCGACGGCAGCATCTCCTCAATCTCGAGCGTGGCCACGCCATCGTCGAGGTCGCGCTGGAGCATCAGCAGCGCAAAGAAGTTTTCGGTATCGACAAAAAAGGGCTTCAGGTCATTGGCGGGGCGCTGGCTGTCGCCTGGCTGGCTGCGGCCGATCCGCACAAAGACCTCGCGCGGCAGCCTGTGGCGGCGGAACCAGCGGAACCAGGTCTGGAACACGCTGAAGTCGTCGCTGCTGGGGGCGAGGGCGGGCAGCGCGGCGGCGGGCACGAGCCAGCGCTCGCGCTGCAGCACGACGCGCCCGACGCGGACGCGCGGCGTGTGCTCGATGTCGGCGGGCATGCCGCTGACAAAGCCGTAGCGCCGATAGTCGCCAGGCCGGAACATCTCCATGTGGTAGCTGGTGGGGGCCAGCGTGGCCAGCATGCGGTACAGCGGCGGCAGCGCGGCCATGTGCAGCGCGCCGAGGTAGAGCGGCACGAGCGGCTGGTCGGCGCGGGTGTGCTCGATTAGGCGCAGCGTGTCGCTGGCGGCGTCGTGCTGCAGGCCCAGGTCGCGCAGCTCCACGCTGGCAACATCCGGGTTGCCGCTGTGCTCGTCGGGCGGCACGATAGCGCGCGGGCTGAGCGGCGCGTGGATCTGCTGACTGTTCTGGAGCGTGGTCAGCAGCTCGGCGGTGTCCACGGCGGCGGGCAGCTCGGCGCAGACATCGTCAATGAGCGACTGGGCGTAGCCGTGCAGGGCGGCGCGATCGTGGGCGTCGAGCAGGTGCTCGTAGCGCAGTAGGAAGCGCGCGAAGCCGGGCAGGGCAAAGTTGAGCACCAGCAGCCCCTCGCCGCTTGCGAGCGCCTGCGCATCGTCGGCGACGAGCTGCGCGTGGATGGCGACAGAGCTGGCGGCGGAGCTGGGCGCAAACTGCTCAGCGAGCTGGGCCAGTTCGGCGCGGTCGAGCAGCACCTCGGGCTGGTCGCTGGCGGCGGCGATGCGCTGCTCCAGCGTGTCGAGGTAGGTCTGCATATGCTGATAGATGCGGGCGCAGCGCGGCGAGCTGGCGCTGGCGAGGCTGGCGGCCTGCTGCTCGTAGGTGCTGGCGAAGTCGAGCAGATTCGGTGCTGCGTGGCCGGAGCCGACCAGCTGCTCATAGGCGTCGAGCAGGCGCGCGCGCGGCATGCCGCCGTCATCGCGACGGAAGATGCACTCGATCAGCGTGGCCAGGTCGGCGCTGAGCGCCTGCCACCATGGGCCGCCGAGATCAAGCTGGACGCCATCCCAGGTGCTGTCCTCGATCAGCGCGGCGCTGAACATCGTCTGGAGCTGTGGATAGGCGGGCCAGTGGGCCAGCGCGGCGGCGATGTGGCTGTCGAGGTGCTGCTGGAGCCGCTGGCGCTCGGCGACCGGCGCGCTCGCATAGCTGGCGCTGATGGCGCTGATGGCGCGAACATGGTCCAGCAGCTCGGCGGCGGCGGGCGTATCGAGCGCGGCGAGCTGGCTGATGAGGCCATCGAAGGGCGCGCGATCATTGCTGGCGATGGTCAGCGTGTTGCGAATAAACCCGCTCTTGATCAGCTGGCCGACAACCGGCTGGATGGCCGCAGCGGGCGTGTCGAGGGCGGCAGCCCAGCGCTCGACCCACTCGGCGAGCGTGCGCGTGTGTGGCGCGGACCCCAGCGTGTCCATAATCAGCTCAACAAGCGGCAGCGGCTTGAGGCGGCGCGGCGCAGAGCGCTGGTGCACCTGCAGCGGCGGGCGAAACACAATGGTGTCGCCGTCGCGGTAGGCGCTGCGGTTGAGGCTGGGGCGCAGGTGCGGCATCAGCGCAGGGTGCAGGCTGAGGCCCTCGGCGAGCGCGTGCACACACTCGCGGCGCAGTTGGCTGACGGTGCGGCGGGCTGGCGCAGGCGCGCTGATCTGCAGCCCATGGGGCGCGGCGTGGCTCCAGCGGCCAAGCGCGGTGGGGCCAAAGCGCCCAAACGGGCTGGTCTTGGTGCTCATGCGCATCAGGTAGTGGAACGCGCCTAGCTCGACCTTGCGCTCGCGGCTGCGCAGCTGGGCTGGGTCGGCGCGCAGATAGCGCGGCAGGCCCTGGGCTAAGGCGGGGCTGGCGATCTGCACCGCCTTCTGGAACTCCTCGTCGCGGCAGGCGGCCTGCAGCAGGGCGCGCTTGCTGCGCAGCTCGGCGTCGAATATCTGGCGCGCCTGCCGCTCCAGGCGGCTGAGCTTGGCCAGGCCGCGCTGGGTCTGGAGCAGAGGTCGGCGCAGGTGGGCGAAGGCTTGGTCGCGGAAGACCTGGCGCTCGGCACTGGTGAGCTGGCGGCGATTGAAGATATTGCGTTTGATCGCGACCAACTGCGCGCGCTGGGCACCATCGAGGCCGCCGATGAGCGGAAAGAGCGCATCGCACAGGGCAGCGGTGGCGGTCTCCAGCTGCTCGTCGAGCGCGGCGATCTGCTCTAGGAGCGCGACCGTGCGCGAGAGCTTGAGCTGGAGCATAATCGAGCGCGACTGGCCAGCAAAGCGCGCCAAGATCAGCGGAGCTGGCTCCCAGGTGGCGGCAGCGGCGGGCGCTGGCACAGATTCGAGTTGAGACGCGATCATAGCTTCACCTACCGTGCATTCACTTGGCGCATAAAGACCAGCAGATCGTTGACGACGGTGTGCATAAAGAACAGCACAAACAGCACAGTCCAGATGATCGCCACAATGCCATAGAGCGCGAGGCCGATCTTCCAGGCTTTGGAGTAGCTGCTGACGCTGCTGGCGCTACGTGGCTTGCGGCCGACGAGGCGCAGCAGCAGCCGCACCCACACGACCAGCGCTGTTTGGCGCAGGTTGGGCTGCTCCATCAGGGCCGAGGCGATCCAGTAGCCGTCCATGCGGAAGAGAAACGGGTTCAGGTTGACCAGCAGGCCCCACAGCGGCAGGCCGACGTAGACAGTGGCCACGAGGTGCGCAGCCGAGTCGGCGGGCGTGAGCCAGGCCACGATCGCGGCGACGCCCAGGGCCATCAGGTCCACGATCGGGCCGGCCAGGAAGATCGCGCTGCGCCGGTACTTGTTGTCGAGCATGTACGAGTTGCGCGTATCGGTGAAGAACACGGGCACCACGCGCCAGAGCAGGCCAACGCCAAAGCCGCCGGGCTTGAGGCCCTGTAGGCCGCTGGCGAGGCTGTGGGCCAGCTCGTGGAGCGCGATCTCGGTGAACAGCAGCACCAGCATCACCAGCAGCAGCGCTGGCTGGTCGAGCAGCGCGCGGGCCACGCCGGTGATGCCCAGATTGTGCAGATTGAACAGCGCGAAGACGATGCCGATCACGCTCAGGAGCGCGCTCAGCGCGATGGTCAGCGGGTTGAACCACAGCCGTCGATGGCGCAGCATCCAGCGCAGCGGGCGCTCGGCCTCGAACAAGCGCCAGTAGCGGGTCAAGCCGCGCTTGAACTGCTTGCCGCTGGTGCTGGCATCGACCTCGACGCAGTTGCGCCAGGAGCCAACCTCCAGCAGCGCGTGCTTGGCAAAGCGATCAAGGAACTGATGCAGCTGCTCGGCGGTGAGGCCGACCTTGTGCTCGCTGCGCAGGCGCTGAATGATCTGCTCGACGGTGTGGCTGCCATCGAGCAGCGGGATGACCAGCGTGCCGATCTGGTTGATGTGCAGGAAGTCGCCCTCGACCACGCCGCCGACGATGAAGCCGGGCTTGCGGCCCTTGGAGTTAAACGGCAGCACCTGGAGCGCGGCCTTGGCCTTTGGTCTGTAGGTGGCGAGGTCGGTATCGACGCTCGGACGAGTGAGTGCAAGGGTTGTCATTGGTGCTCCTCAGGCGCGTAGCCTACTGCAAAGGCCACCAGCGCAGCTGCCTGATAGCCGTCAAATCCAAGCCAAAGGTTGATCCGCTGCTGGAAAAAGCTGGAGAACATGCTGCCGTTGAGGCCCAGGGCGCTGGCGGCGAAGTAGCAGCGCTGGGCCTGGGTGCCGACGGCCAGCAGCAGATAGCGGTAGCCGCGGTCGCCGTAGCGCGCCAGATAGTCGTGGAGCGAGCCGACGACCAGGCAGATCAGCGGCGCGGGCACGAACTCCTGCTGGAAGCAGAGCGGCCCAAACACCGCGCGCGGATGGTCGCTCTGCAGCGGGTGCAGCTGCTGGCGCTGGGCGCTGTAGAGATACGCGCCTGGCGCAACATCGGCGACGTTCTGCACCAGCGGGACCAGCGCCAGGCCGCTGGGCGTGGCGCGGTAGGGGCGCACGCCGGCGAATGGCGCGCTGTCCTGCGGCGCGCTGGGCTGCGGCGGCGCGGCCAGCGCCAAGAAGCGCGCCAAGTCCGCGCGGCTCAGCGGCGTGTCGGCGTAGGCGCGGCGGCTGTGGCGATTGGCGAACATCTGGCCGTAGCTTGGCAGGCTGTGGCGCAGATCAACGCGCGGCAGCGGCGTGGCGTCCGGATGCTCCAGCTCCAGCTGCTCAGCCCAGGCGCTGGGGCTGATCTGCGCTAGCTCGGCGGCTGGCGGCTGTGGCTGCTTGGTCCACTCGTGGACGAGCAAGCCCGCGCTCTTTGGGAAATCAAACAGTGTCTCGCGCATCGTCGTTTATCCTTCCATGCCCTGCGGGGCGACCAAGTAGACCACATACAGCGGCAGCTCGTCGATGGCGTGCACCGCCAGCAGGCTGCGCACAGCATCGTCGTCGAACGCGGCGGCCTGCCAGACCTCCAGCCCCAGCAGCGGGGCCACGCTGGCCAGCGAGTGCAGCAGCACGCCGCCATCATAGAGCGTGTAGCGGTAGGCCTTCTTGCCATACTTCGACTCAAGGCGGCCGTACAGGCCGGTGATGATCAGCGCGCCGACGGTGTTGGCGGGCAGGCTGCCAGCGTCCGGCACGGCGGCGTTTAGCTCGTCGTAGACCGGCCCAGTGTGCAGAATCTCCAGCGCGCCAAGCGATGGATTGACGTGATACAAGCCCGCCGCCAGATCGGCGATCGAGCGATTGACCACGTACAGCGTCTGCGATGAGAGATTGCCGCCGGAGGGCGTGAGGCGCTGGCCCTGCTCCCAGCCTAGCTCGGGGTTGCTGACGTAGCGGCTGAAGGTGGTGAGGCACAGCCAAGTCAGGTCGCGCAGGGTCGGCTGCGTGCCGATGGGCATGGCGGGCGGTAGCTGCGGCAGCATCGGGCTGTCGAAGCCGCTGGGCCAGCCGCTGAGGTAGGGCCGCAGGTCGATGCGCTCGCGGGTGGCGTACTGCTTGAAGCCGCCAGTCGAGGCCTTGACATTCTTGCTCAGGTAGTGCTGCTGGTGGGTGCGCACCGCGTGCAGGTACGACTGATCCGCCGAGTCAAAATGGTACAGCAGCGGCAGCTGCTCGGAGTGCTCAGGCCCGACCAGCAGATCGCCGGCGGTGAGCTTGGGGTTGACTGTGGCGCAGACTGGGCAGCCGAGCAGGCGATACAGCGTTTGCGCCTCAAGCTCCAGCGTGTCATTGTTGAGGCGGTAGATCGTGTTGGCGGCCTGGGTCTGGACCAGGTTGGTCAGCGCGCTCAGCACCATGAGGGCCGTCTGGCTGACGCCGATCTGCTCGTTGAGGGCGAGGCTGGCGTCGGCGCTAGCGGGCGCGCTGGTGCTGCGCAGCTCCTGCTGCAGGCGGGCGCACTCGTAGCAGCAGGACTCATCGGGGAAGTAGAGCGGGCCAAGCTCCACAGCGTCGGCGTGAATATGGGCGGGCAGGAAGCGCAGGCCCTGATCGACGGCGAAGCGATTGAGGCGATTGAGCAGCTCAGCGTGGGCGGCGTCGGCGGCGAACACCAGCAGGTTGGCGTCGGCGCTGGCGCTGGCGAGCTGCGACCAGCCGAGCGGCACCGCGTTCAGATCAAGCTGCACAGCCTCGACCTGCATGGTGGCGAAGCTCGGCAGCTCGATGCTGGCGGCGTCGAGCAGCAGCAGGCGCAGGTGGCCAAGGCCAAGGTTGGCCAGGGCGCTGCTGAGGCTGGGGGCGAGCCGGGCGCTGCTGATCAGCACCACTGCGCTGTCCTGCAGGCTGCGCAGCACGCTGTAGCGATTGCGCTGCATGCGCGTCTGATCGACATAGCGGCTATAGAACTTCAGCTGCGCGCCAAACTGGCGCACGACCGCCGCATCGAGGCCCGCCTGATCGCCTGGCCCCTCTTCGAGCACGCCCTGCATATAGAGCAGCGTCAGCGCATCGCGCACATTGGTGGCCGGGAAGGCGCTGAGCAGCGCGCAGATCTCTGCGACAGTGCGCTGGCCGTTGAGCAGCGGCACCAGCTGCTGGAGCAGCTCGCTCACGGCCTTGCCGCGCAGCACCACATCGGAGACGCCGCCGGTGATGATCAGCGTCTGCTGATTGAACCAGATCTTGAGCAGATCCTCGGGCAGCCGCGGGTGGGTTGGCAGCTGCATCTGCGGGTCGTGCTCGGTGGCCTCGGCCAGATATTGCGAAGAGACGAGCGTCATGCGGCACCTCGGGCTTGGCTTAGCTGAATACGGTCGAGCATTTGCTCCAGGCTATCGCTGAACAGTGCTGGCTGGGCGGCGCGGCAGACCGGGCAGTGCTCGAATGGCACGATCAAGCTGCGGCGGTAGGTCTGGTACAGTCCATCCCAAACGACCTCGTGGCCGATGGCGATTGGTGCAGGCGCTCCGCCGAGGAAGCGCGCGACCTCGCTGGTGAGATAGGCGGCGGCCAGATTGGTCAGCGGCTGCAGGCGGCCCTGCAGGATGGCGTCGGGATCATTGCGAAACAGCGTCTCGCGGGCCTGCCACACGTCCACGCGGCTCTCGTTGGCGTAGCGACGCGTCTGGTAGCAGGCGTAGCAGGCGCTTTGACCAGGCAGGACGGTTGGCCCGAGCGTTAGCTCATTGCCCCAGGCCAGCAGCTGCGTCCAGGGCTTGGCGCTGCGGTGGCTGGCCTGGTTAATCGCCTCCAGCAGCTCGGGAAAGGGCCGCTCGGCGGCGACGACCAGCAGGTCGCTTGGTGCCAGCGTCATCTCGTTGACGTTCCAGGTGTTGTTGGCGATGGCCAGATTGGGGCGGCTGCTGCTGAGGCCGCTGGCGCGCTGCCAGATCGCGCGGTCGCTGGCCTGGATGGGCAGGACGCGCACGCGCTGGAAGCCGAGATCGGCCAGATTGAGCGCCGTCTGATAGCCCAGAGCACCGTTGACGAACAGCGTCACCTGGGCCGACTTCCAGCGCTCGCGGGCGGGCTGTGCGCCGAGCCAGGTTTGCAGCCAGTCGGCGTGGCGCTGGCGCAGCGCTTGATCGTGAATGTTCATAGGTGCTCTCCGTTACTAGGCTAGTGGCTGCGGCCACGGATTAAGCTCAGCCAGCGGGCGGGCGCGATAGCCCATGGCCGTCGGCGCAGCGTACAGGCGCGGCGTGTCCAGAAAGCGCGCGTTGTAGTTGGGCGACATCGGCATCAGCTGCGGCGCGATGACCTTGACCGCGTACAGGCCGAGGTCGCGCAGGAACGGCAGCGTCAGATCAACCACGATCAGCTCCAGCTGGCGCTGGCGGAAGATCTCGACCAGCCGGGCCAGCTCGATGCTGGGGCTGGCGTCGCTGAGGTTCGGCAGCGCCGCGATTGGGCGCGGCTCTGGGTTGGCGTACAGAAAATCGAAGGCAGCCATCTGGGCTGGGTCAGAGTAGAGCAGCGCGCCATCGACGAGGCGCATAAACGTTGCATAGTTGCTCGGGTCGGCGCTGCGCGGCTTCTGCATTACGGCCTTGAAGCCGAGGCGGGCCGGGGCGGCCTCGTCGATCAGCTTGGTTGGCAGCTCCAGCGGGTTAAGCCGTGTGGCCGTCATCACCAGCGCGTGCAGCGGCGCGCGCGGGGCGATCTGCAGGCCAAACAGGGTGGCAACCCCTAAATCAGAGGTCACATCGAAGTAGTGCTGTTGCAGGCCCGCCTGCTCCATACGCGCCGCGCGCTCGCTGTACTCCGCGTCGCTGTGCAGGCTGCGCACATCGACCTGCGGCACCGGCAGCTGGTGCAGCCAGCTGATCATCAGCGCGTCGCGCTCGATCGCCTCGCACAGCCCAGCGATGGTCGCCTGCTCATACGAGGCGGCGAGGGCGGTGCCAGTCGAGATCGGCACGCTGAAGGCTTCGCCGGGGTACTGACGCTGGAGGCCGACATAGACGGCTGCGGCGGGCACAAACTGCTGCTTGCCGCTGATCAGCGATAGCCCCGGCACCCAGCGCAGCTTAGCGCTGTTGCTCGGCGGCACCAGCTGATTGCCGGGCAGCTCGTACTCGGCCTTGGTGCAGCGCGGGAACAGCTCAAGGTCCACGGCGCTGTCGCCAAGCTCGCGGCGGGTGGCGACGAGCATGTCGGGATTGGCCGGCACCACATTGCAGTAGCGCTCCAGCGCCTCGCAGAACGAGCGCGTGCGCGCAATGCGCTGATCGAGGCTGCCGCCAGCGCCGGAGAGGCGCAGCGCGTCCTGGGCGAAGTTCTGGATGAGCGGCGAGAGCCGTTCGACGTGGGTCACACCTGTTTCATACACGCTCAGGTCCAGCTCACCATTGCCGTGGGCCAGCTCTTGAGAGGGCGCGATCACGCCGGTGCGCTGGTTCGCGAACGCCTCAACGCGGGCGCTGATCTCATCAACTGTCAAAAATTTCTGAACCATCGTCTGCTACACTTTCTGCGTGAGAAATTCATTGGTGAGCACCTCGCGGGCGTGGCGCGCATAGCCGGAGCAGTGCACACAGGTGGGATCGAACAGGATGCGATAGGTGCGCTCTGTGCCGCTGGGCAGCAGGTCGATCACGATGCCGCCGCTGAGTCGGCTGGCCTGCGGCGTGTGCAGCAGCGTGGCGATCTCCGCGCTCAGACGCTGCATATCGACGCTGCTGGCCTTGGCGCTTGCGCTGGGCAGGGCGCGCGGGAAAAGCCGCTGATAGCGCTCGACGCACTGCCAGCATGGGCCGCGCTGGCTGATGGCCGGCCCAATCAGCACGCCGTTGCCGTGGTTGGTCACGATGACGAAGGGCCGCCGCTGCTGGGCGCTGAGCTGATTGATCTGGCTGAGGTGGGGATCGCGCACATCGGTCAGGCACACGGTGCCGCTGTAGCTGGGGCTGCTCCAGGCGACATCGTTGAGCGTGGCGCTGGTCACGAGCTGCGTGCTGAGGGCCTGGCGCTCAAGGGCAGTGCGGACCGTATTCACCCACGGTGTGGCTGCGTGTGAGGTATAGATACCGAGGCTGTTCATGCGCATTTCCTTCCGTGTGAGATGGCGGAAGGTGTTCCGCGCTATCGAGAAGCGAGTTCTCTGCAGCGCGGAACACCCCACCGGTTGATGCTTACCGTGCGACGACAGAGTCGCCTGTGCAAAGGGTGCAGAGACAGACTTCCATCGTGCTAATGGTTGAGATGCAGCCACCAGCGGCGGCGTTGCTGACCTGCTCCTCTAGCTCCTCGGCGAACAGATCGGCGGCCAGGACCTCGTCGGTGTTCTCGTTCTCGATGAAGGGGTTCTTGGTGTCCATTGATTGCGCTCCTTGTAAAATTCAAGTCAAGTATTGACAGTGCGGCTGGCCTACTTGGCCACCGGGTCGATGATCGTGCAGACGGTGCAGACGGTGTAGACGGTGCTGACGGTTGAGATACAGCCACCAACGGCGGCGTTGCTGACCTGCTCCTCCAGCTCGTCGGCGAACAGATCGATGTTCGCTGGCTCCTCGCTGCCGTCGCCCTCAAGGAATGGGTTTGGCGTGTCCACTGTGGTGCTCCTTCTTGGCTATGCGGTACGTGGCCAAAGGGCCGACAGGGTGCGCGCTGGCTTACTGCGCGACGACGGAGTCACCGGTGCAGAGGGTGCAGAGACAGACTTCCATCGTGCTGATGGTCGAGATACAGCCACCGGCGGCGGCGCGATTGCTGACCTGCTCCTCCAGCTCCTCGGCGAACAGATCGGCGGCCAAAACGTCGTCGGTGTTCTCGTTCTCGATGAAGGGGTTCTTGG